>CAIOTH010000014.1 GCA_903861145.1 uncultured Bacteroidota bacterium
CACGGCGATCCGCACCCGGGTAATATATTGGTAGATGAAACCGGTCGCATCATATTGCTCGACTTTGGCATGGTGGGCCAATTAATGAAAAAGGACAAATACGCCTTCGCCGGTATTTTTATTGCCATGAGCCGGCACGATGCCCGCGAAATGGCCAACCAAATGCGCAAACTTGCTGTGGAGGATAACATAACTGACATGCGTCAGTTTGTGTATGACCTGAATGATATGATTGAGGACTACTCGTACCTTGATGTGAGCGAAAGTTCGATTCAAGACGTGATTCAACGGTTGCAAAAAATCATGTTTGAGTATCACATTACCGTACCCGGTGGTGTGTTTCTTATCTTCAGGGCATTTGCAATTTTGGAAGGCATTGGAAAAAAGATGCACCCCAACTTTAAAACCTACGAGTTTATCAGACCATATGGTCAACGCTTGCTTACCGAGCAGTTAAAGCCTGAAAACCTCGCTTCGGAAGCGGCGCAAAGGTTCTCTAACCTTACCGGGTTCTTAAACAGTTTTCCGGTTGAAGTCAGGGGCATTTTGCAACAAGTAGCCAAGGGCAAACTACATACGGAAGTTGAGTTACAAGGCTATGGTTATGCCCTCAAAAAATGGGATAGCATTAGCACCCGAATGTCGCTTACCTATATTATCTGCGCGCTTATCATTGGTTCGTCCATTGCACTTATACCACAGTACACCGAAGACATGAAGTTTTACTACGGTATTAATAAGTGGAGCTTTATGGGATATTGTATTGCAGCATTTTTCTTCGCTATTTGGGTATATGCCATAGTAAGGCGCAAGGTTTACAAGTAGTATTTTACAATATATTATAAAGGAGAAAAGGCTTCTGAATTTATCTTCAGAAGCCTTTTCTCCTTTGGCTTATTTTGAAATACGGTATTATTTTAAAACGTCGAATTTGCCTTGAGAAAAAACCAGGTTCTCCTTATCGGCTATTCTATATAAATACGTACCCTCCGAAAGATTAGTAATATTAATAGTAGTGGCCGTGCCTGTTAATGTTTGATTAACAACTAAATGGCCAACCATGTCATATATTTTAATAGCTAACCCAGATGCATTTTCGTTATAAGTAACATTCAGCACATTAGTTGCCGGGTTTGGGTAAATTGAAAATTCGTTAGCCGTTATATTATTTATACCACCACACACCTCAACATAAATAGTTGCGCTTGCTGAGCCGGTGCAATTACTTGCATCGGTAGCTGTATAAGTTATGGTGTTAAGGCCCACGGTTGCTGATTGAGGGGTAAACGTAGAACCGGTTACACCACTTCCTGCATACTGGCCCCCGGTAGGAGAGCCGCCGCTTAATGTAATAGCATTGGCATTGCTGCAGATGGTATCGTTAAGCCCTGTAAGTGTAATAGCAGCATGCGTAACTGTAATAGTGGCACTTGCTGAACCAGCGCAATTATTTGAGCCTAATGAGTAAACAATGGTGTTAACCCCAACATTAGCAGACTGCGGTGAAAAGGTATTACCAATAACACCCGGCCCCGAATAGGTACCGCCAAACGGAGAGCCACCGCTTAAAGTAATGGTTCCAGAGTTATTGCAAACGGTATCATTAAGCCCGGTTAAAGTTACTGTGGGAGGTTGATTAACAGTTACCAGTACTGCTTGCGAGGTGGCATTAACTCCCGCACTATCTATAATAACGGTATACGAGCCCGACGTTTTTACAATGAGGCTCGAACGTGTGGCACCAAACATGCTGTTTCCGCCTACTTGCCATTGATAGGTATAACCGTTACCGGTATTTGCCTGTAGTATTATTGAATCGCCGGTGCAAATATTCACAGGGCCTGCCGGGCTGATTACTGCGTTAAACACACCGCTGACGGCAACAAATGCAAATCTCACTGCATCAATATGAAGGGTAGAACCTTTAACCGGGGTTTTAGTGCTCGACTTAAATTGTATAACTATCGTATCCGGTGTAACGGTAGTATCATATAAAAGGGTAAGCGGCACCGCGAAATAAGTCCAGGTGCTTTGTATAGGCAATAAAACTTTTTGCCTCAAAACTGTAGTGGATTGATTTTTAGTTAGAGCGATTTCTGCGGTAGCAGTATCAAGGCCCGGGGATGAGTATTTATAGGCAAAAATGAATGAATCGGGCCTATAGGTATATGGAACGCCGCTTAATGTGGTGGTATGGCCGTTTAACGTTATGGTGCCCAACGATGTTTCGGCGCTAAGTACACCAAATTGTGGCTGCAACGGAATTGAATCGGATACTAATTTAATGGAGGCCGTTCCCTCTATAAAATCAAGGCTGTCTTTGTATGTAAAAACACTTGAGGTTTCTCCAAGCAGGTTTTCAGCACTCGTCCAACTTACCGGGGTATAAGCGTTAGACCATGCTTCGAACCCACTGTTAGGAACCTGTTGCGCCATACCGGCAAAAGATGCATGAGCTAATACAATGAGCAGTGTAATCTTTGATTTCATGACAGACTAATTTAGTTTAAACCGGGTTATTCTTTTGTAACGAGTCAACTTAACTATGCTTTTGCCAAATATATAGGCTTGCCAAAGATATATAAATTGATCGCTGTTATTGAAATTCTAAAAACAAAAGGCCCTTCAGATGGACTGAAGGGCCTTTATATAAAATAAATTTAATATACTTACTTTATAACGTTGAATTTGCTTTGAGCAACAACGCCGTTTTCTTTATCAGTTATTCTGATGATATAAGTTCCGTTAGAAAGTCTTGCAACATTGATTGCATTGTTGCTTCCTTCTAAAACCTGGCTTACTACAAGTCTGCCAACTACGTCATACATCTGTAAGTTGAAACCTGCAAGGTTTTCGTTAGCTGTAATGTTTACAACGCTGGTTGCAGGGTTAGGGTAAATTGAAAGTGTAGTAGCAGCTATATTGTTGATACCTACGCCGTGGCAAGTAGAATCAACTACAACAATTGCATTTGAAGTAGATGATGATGAGGCGCTGTCAATAGTTACTGTATAAGAACCGGCAGCCTTTGCCCAATATGCCCATGAGGTAGCGCCTGCAATTGCAGTACCGCCCAGGTTCCATTGGTAAGTATAATTAGTGCCTGTATCCGACATAAGTTTAACTGAATCGCCGGTGCAGAAAGTTGTTGGGCCACCTGCGGTAATAACAGCTTGAGTAAGTGCCGGTATTGGCGCATATCCAAATCTTAAACCATCAACATTTAAAGCCGAACCGATAAGTGGGTTAACTGAATTGCTTGCAGTAAATTGAAAAGACAAGGTATCAGGGATATCGGTATTGTTATAAAACGTTGACAACGGAATAACAACATGTTGCCATGTAGGTGATGCTGTTAAACTAAAACCTACACCAAGAATTTGGTCGACAAATCCCTGGGTCAATAACATAAAAACAGCCGCAGTATCAAGGCCACCGGCTCTTGGCACATATTTAAAATCAAAAACCAAAGTATCTGGTCTGCTGGTAAATGCAAGGCCAGTAAAAGTAACGCTGCCGGTGGCTGGATTCAGTGTGGCTGAACCTAATGAAACCTGACCTCCGATTACTCCAAAGGTAGTCGATTGACCGGGAACTGTATCCGTAGTCATTTTAACCGAAAAACTACCCACTGTATGCGCAGTATCCTTAGTAGTAAAAGGGTTGCCAAATGGCCCTAATACAGGGGTTACAATACTTTCAACATCTGCCCATCCATCTGGGTTAGTGGTTGCAGTCCAGGTTTCAAAACTACCGTTTGTTGGTTGTTGTTGGCCAAAGCCTGTAAAAAACGCCGCTATCAATACGGCTAAAAGTGTAAATTTTGCTTTCATTCTTTATTAATTGTTTGTGTTAGAAAATTTAAGGTTCGTCGCAAAAGTATAAATTCAATTCAATTTATAGCTATTTGATGCCTGAATAACGGCGGTTTTACAAAAATTAGGAGAGTATGTAGGGCCAATTTGTTAATTTACAATTACCCACTAATCTTGCCTCAAATTGTATGATTATGGCTCATATTTCTTTAAAAGAGTTCAAAATATGGTCAATATCACCCTTAAACTTTAGTTTTCTATCGGCAGTGCGGGTCCAAACACTTAAGTGGTAAAAGCCGTTTTTGCCCTCTAGCACTACCTCGCTAAAATATATAGGGTCGCCACTCATTGTGCCAAAAATCTCAACCCTGGCACCGTTTAAGCCACCTATTGTTACCCCTAAAGAGTCACTTATTACCGGTTGGCCCATGGCTTTTGACAATATGCCAATATTGCCTGCCATAATAGAAGAAACACTTTTTGTGCTGTTTTTGGCTTCATAGGTTCCAATGCAATAAAAATTGCGGAACCTGTTAGCATATTGAAACTCAGCACCCGGCTTAAGGGTTTTATCTTCCTTTACCCACGATGGCACCATCACGGTAAATTTATCACCTCCTTTTACAAGTTGGTATTCTTTGGAATACTTACATCCCGCAAGCGCCATTACCAGGAAACCAACAATAATCAAAACGTTGTAATTCGATTTTTTCACTAGATATATTTTAAACTAAAAACAAAAGTTACTTATAACCGGCAATTAAACAAGGATCACAAACGCCATAAAAACGGTATTCCTTGTGTTCTTTGTATTTAATCCTTGTGCTCTTTGTGTTAAATTGCCTTTCACACTCCGCCCTTCAAAATCTTAAGCTTGGCAAATTTCAGCATTATCTTTTTAGTGCCAAACTGGGCAAAAAATATGGACGCAATTTTATTTACTCCGCTCCCCTCAATGTTCACCACTTTGCCCTCACCAAACTTCTCGTGCATTACTTCCATACCTGTTTGCAAACCACTTACATCATCCGAAATAAAAGGCTCGGCACTGGTAGAAGTACTGGTTCTAACCACTGGTTTTGGTATTGGTTGAGAACTGACTTTTGAGTAAAGGTTTTTAGCAGCATCCGGTGCCTTCGGTTTTTTCAAATCACCGTGATACGAAACCACATTCTCGGGTATCTCCATTAAAAAGCGGCTGGGTTCGCAATAATTCAGGCTGCCAAATTTATAGCGTGTGCTGGCATACGTTAAAAACAACCTGCTTTCGGCACGGGTAATGGCTACATAAAACAATCTGCGCTCCTCTTCCAAATCCTCAAGGCTATATAACGATTGCGCCCCGGGGAAAAGGTTTTCTTCCACACCCACCACATATACCACCGGAAACTCAAGGCCCTTGGCCGAGTGTATAGTCATCATTTTTACCGTATCCAGGTTTTCATCTTCTTTTTCGTTACCGGTAAGTAACGATACATTTTGCATAAAGGTGCCAATGTTTTTATCGGTAAAAATTACCTCGTCCTCCTGTAATACATCTTCTTCAACAAACTCTTTAATCGAGTTTAATAACTCCTGCACGTTTTCAAAACGGCTAACGCCCTCAACAGTTTTGTCATTATATAATTCTGCAATCAGGCGCGTTGCTTTACCTACATGCGATGCAAGGTCATAAGCATTTTTAGAAACCGATAAGGCTGCAAAACTCTTTATCATCAGCACAAATTCCTCAATCGAGGTTTTTGCGCGTGCCGTAAAATCGTAGTTGGCTATATTATCAAGTATGTCCCAGGCGGCTTTATTTTCAGTAGCGGCCAGTATGGTTACTTTATCTATAGTTGATTGGCCGATGCCACGTGCCGGGTAATTAATAACCCTTTTCATGGCCTCCTCATCATACGGGTTTACCGTCAGCTTTAAATAAGCCAGCAGGTCTTTTACTTCCTTGCGCTGGTAAAAGCTCATGCCGCCGTATATCTTGTAAGGTATGTTATGCCTGCGTAACGACTCTTCAAAAGCCCGCGACTGTGCGTTGGTTCTGTATAAAATAGCGAACTCGTTATTTTTATGGTGCTCGCGCATTTTAAGTTCCATAATCGAGTCGGCCACCCATCTTCCTTCCTCATTATCGCTGGGAGTGCGCACAATTTTTATTTCTTCGCCCTTATCGTTTTGGGTCCATATTTCCTTCTTTAACTGATGCTTGTTTTTATGAATCAGTTCGTTAGCCGCCTTTACAATGTTTTGCGTTGAGCGGTAGTTTTGCTCTAGCTTGTAAACCTTCAATTCCGGAAAATCCTTTTCAAAATTCAGGATGTTGTCAATAGTAGCCCCTCTAAAAGCGTAAATACTCTGCGCATCATCACCTACCACGGTAATATTCTGAAACACATCGGCAATCTTTTTCACAATACTGTACTGCAAATAGTTGGTATCCTGAAACTCATCAATAAGCACGTACCTGAATTTATGCTGGTATTTATACAACACCTCCGGAAACTTTTCTAAAATAATATGGATGTTCAACAACAAATCGTCAAAATCCATGGCGCCGCTTTTAAAGCAACGCTCGGTATATAGCTTATAAATAGTAGCGGTGGCCGGCTTTTGTGCATGGCGGTCTTCGGTCAGCAATTCAGGGTCAGCGGCGTAACGCTGCGGCGTAATCAGTGCATTTTTAGCCGCCGAAATCCGGTTTAAAACCTGGTTGGGTTTATAAATCTTATCGTCCAGCCCCTGCTCTTTTATAATAGTTTTAAGCAGCGACTTGGCATCTTCAGTATCGTAAATGGTAAAATTGCTGGGGTAACCAATGCGCGGCGCCTCAACTCTTAAAATGCGTGCAAAAACCGAGTGAAACGTACCCATATAAAGGTTGCGCCCATCACTTCCCGCAATTTTCTCAATACGCTTGCGCATGGCTTCCGAAGCCTTATTGGTAAACGTTAAAGCCAATATGCTAAACGAGTCAACGCCCAGTTTAATAAGGTGCGCAATACGATAGGTAAGCACCCGTGTTTTGCCCGAGCCCGGGCCCGCAACAATCATGGTAGGCCCGTCTACATTTTCAACTGCAGCACGTTGTGCATCATTTAATTCATCCAAATAACTCATGCGGCGAAAATAGGAGAACAGATTTGATTGCCCTTTTCATTTTTATAAACAACTTAATTCCCTTGTTGGTTCTTAACTCTCTTTCCCGCATTAACAGCTATTCAAATTTTGTATTTCAATCCGGCCTCTCAGCTAGGGCCGTTAAGAAAAGGCTTCATGCTTAGCCAAAAGGAAAAAAATGCTGTATGAGGCCAACCGAATGTAAACTATAACCACATAAGGCCTCACTGTAAGCTACATTGGCAACTCGTGCGCCGAGTTCATTTATTTCCCTGCGCGGAGAAGCCTTTTTAGGCAATAGCTGAGCAGCCTTGATTTTTTGGTTCTTTTTTATCAAGAAAAAAGAACGGCAATTATTGTTAACCGCATAAGCTTAGAACTTGGGTAACGATTATTTTTTTAAAGACAAGAGTGTACGAAGCGATGGAGCGCTGACCGCTTATTCTTCTCTCCTCGTTTTAACATCGAAATTTCTCTGAAAAGTGTAACCATTTGCAACCTTTTTTTGCTTTGGCCCCGCCCCTTTGGCATTATGTTTATATCAGCGCCCCACATTTTTGCAAATATTTCCTAAAGCCTCACATCACTTTCAAAATTTAATTCGGTGTACTTTTGTGTAATTTTTCAAAAACCATTTTTCATAATATATTGACAATACGCCGTTTAACAAGCTTTCATTCATGTTTAACTAAACAATAATAAATATACTCATTTTCACCTTTCCGCACCTTTGGCCTACTTGCTTCTAACACCACAAAATTAAGGCTTCACTAAGCAATTCGTACAGGGTGCGGATAACTTTTTACCCTGTTTTTATACCCACCATTAGCATGTCTAACCCAAAGCCGTAAAGACCGAAAATTCAACTTGAAACTCGAAACCAAAAACTCGAAACTCTTTTCCTAAACCTTTTCCTACCCCGCTATGTTCTAGCTTTTTAATTAATTTCGCACCTCCTTAATGGCTACCAAAAAAATTAATGCTCCAAAACCCGTCGCAATCCTCCAACCCGAGGTTGAAACTGTTATTGGTATTGAGCCCGATAATATTGAAGTATTTGGCGCCCGCGTTCACAACCTTAAAAATATCGACGTATCCATTCCCCGTAACCAATTTGTAGTTATTACGGGTATTTCGGGCAGCGGTAAATCGTCGTTGGCATTTGATACTATTTATAATGAGGGCCAGCGTCGCTATCTCGATTCCTTATCGGCCTATGCCCGCCAGTTTATTGGCGGATATGAGCGTCCTGATGTAGATAAGATAACGGGCCTTTCGCCGGTTATTTCAATCGAGCAAAAATCGGTTAACAAAAACCCGCGCTCTACGGTGGGTACGGTTACCGAGATATACGACTTTCTGCGCTTGCTCTATGCACGCGCCAGCGATGCCTACTCGTACGTTACGGGTAATAAAATGGTAAAGTTTTCCGAAGATCAGATTATTGACCATTTGATGGTTAACCATGCCGATAAAAAAATGATCATCCTGGCACCTATAGTGCGCGGACGTAAAGGCCATTATCGCGAGTTGTTTGAGCAGGTGCGCAAACAGGGATATCTAAAAATAAGAGTTGATGGCGAGATAGTTGATGTGCGGCCTAAAATGCAACTCGACCGCTATAAAGTGCACAACGTTGAGTTAATTATTGACCGCCTTAAAATTGAACCCGATTTAAGAGATAGGGTTCGTTCGTCAGTATCGTTAGGCATGAAACAAGGCAAAGGCCTTATCATGTTGCTCGATGCCGAAAGCAACGAAGTGTTTATGTTTAGCAAGCACTTAATGTGTATTGAATCAGGCATTTCGTACGAAGAACCATCGCCTAATACTTTTTCATTTAACTCGCCTTATGGTGCCTGCACAACCTGCAACGGTTTAGGTGTTACTTACGAAGTGCGGAAGGAAGTAATTATTCCGGACGATAAAATTTCTATCAATCGAGGTGGCATTTTACCGGTAGGCGAAGCGCGCGACAATTTTATTTTCCGCGAGCTGGCATCCTTAGCCAAAAAATACAAGTTCAGCCTTAACGACCCCATCAACAAAATACCATCCGAAGCGCTTCACTACATTCTTCACGGCTCGCCCGATGAAGAGCAGATTGAAGATGAGGATATGGTAATTGAAGATTTTGATGACCGTTGGTACACCCTTAGTAAAGGCGGCTTAATTGGTTTATTAAAAAGATGTTTCCGCTTTACCACATCCGAAGGCATTCGTTCATGGGCCGAAGGGTTTATGAACCAAACTACTTGCCGCACCTGTAACGGAACGCGCTTAAAAAAGGAAAGCCTTTGGTTTAAGATTGATGAGAAAAACATTGGCGAGTTAGCCATGATGGATTTGGCCGACCTTGAAAAATGGTTCACCGGTTTAGAGGATCGTATTAGCGATAAGCAACGAACTATTGCCAAAGATTTATTGAAAGAAATACGCGCCCGCATCAATTTTATTTTGGACGTGGGCTTGGATTACCTCGCTCTTGACCGCCCCGCAAAAAGTTTAAGTGGTGGCGAATCTCAACGTATCAGGTTAGCTACTCAAATCGGGTCGCAACTTTCGGGCATCACTTATATTTTAGATGAGCCCAGCATTGGCTTGCACCAGCGCGATAACCGCAAGCTTATTACGGCCTTAAAACAATTGGCCGCCAATCCCAATACGGTTTTAGTGGTAGAGCACGATAAAGAAATTATGCTCGAAAGCGATTACATAATCGACATTGGCCCCAGGGCCGGTGAGCATGGCGGTAAAATTGTTGCTTACGGAACACCTGAAGAATTTCTCAAAAAGAACTCTACTACAGCTCAATTCCTTTCGGGTAAATTAAATATTGAGGTTCCCAAACATCGTCGTACCGGTAACGGAAATTATCTGACTTTAAAAGGGGCTACAGGCAACAACCTTAAAAATGTTGATGCGGTTTTTCCACTCGGCACTTTTATTTGTGTTTCGGGTGTATCCGGTAGCGGTAAGTCAACGCTTATTAACGAAACACTTTATCCGCTGTTGCATACCCATGTGTATCGCACCAGCCATAAACCGCTTCCTTACAAATCTATTACCGGTCTTGAATTTTTAGATAAGGTTATTGAAATTGATCAATCGCCAATTGGCCGCACACCTCGTTCAAACCCGGTTACCTACATCAAGGTGTTTGATGAAATACGCAAACTATTTGCACAATTGCCCGAAGCGAAAATACGTGGCTATAGCCCCGGCCGTTTTTCTTTCAACGTAAAAGGCGGCCGTTGCGAAGAATGCCAGGGTGGTGGTATGAAGATTATTGAAATGAACTTTTTGCCCGATGTAGAGGTAATGTGCGAAAAATGCCAGGGCAAACGCTATAACCGCGAAACGCTGGAAGTGCGATACAAAGGAAAATCAATCAGCGATGTTTTGAACATGACGGTTGAAGATTCGCTGGAGTTTTTTGAAGCTATTCCTTCTATCTTTCCTAAGCTGCGTACATTAAACGATGTCGGCCTTGGTTATTTACGCTTGGGTCAATCGTCTACAACATTATCGGGTGGCGAGGCACAACGCGTTAAATTATCTGCCGAGCTTTCGAAAAAAGATACCGGTAAAACCTTTTACATTTTAGATGAGCCCACTACCGGCCTCCACTTTGAAGATATTCGGGTTTTGTTAGGCGTACTCAACAAACTTGTTGAGCGCGGCAATACTGTTTTAGTTATAGAACACAACCTCGATGTAGTAAAAGTTGCTGACCACATTATTGATATTGGCCCCGAAGGCGGTTTCCGCGGCGGACATGTAATTGCCACCGGCACCCCTGAAGAGGTTGCCCAGGTTAAAAACAGCCACACAGCTAAGTTTTTAGCTGAGGAATTGAAGCGGTAAATTTTCGCCTACCCGGTTCCAATTCGCACCTGCTCCAAAATCAGATACTGACAAACGTCAGTGCTCTGCTTGATGTCAATCAATCTTTTTAAACTACCCAACAACCTACATTTGCGTATCACTTATTTATAAAACAAACGCATAAATTATGAAAACAAACGTAGGTGCAATTGATGGATTCTTCAGGTCCTTAATCTTTATCATAACCATAATAGTTGCGGTTATGACCGGTCAATGGATTTGGCTAATACCGGGTGCTATACTTTTTGCAACGGCGGTACTAATGTGGTGCCCTATATATGCCGTGATTGGTATAAACGATAACACAGACCCTTCATAACACTAAAAATAACCTCTTCGGCCTGACCTTCTTCGTATCAGTTAAATCGCTGCAACTGAACAACCCTAATTCTCACCATATATGAAAAGGACACAAGAAGAGGAACTTACAACCTGCTACCATTGTGGTGAAAACTGCAATGGTAGTATTGTTTTTAACCAAAAAAAGTTTTGTTGCGAGGGTTGTAAAACCGTTTACGAAATATTAAATGAAAACAACCTTTGCAATTATTATGCTTTAAATGACAAGCCCGGTGCCACGCTAAAGGGTGTAATTCAAACTAAACGCTTTGCTTACCTCGATGATGAACAGGTAAAAAGCAAACTCATCAATTTCAACGATGGCGATATTTCGACTGTAACGTTCAACATTCCTAAAATCCATTGTAGCTCGTGCATCTATTTGCTTGAAAACATTTACAAACTCAATAATGGCATCAACCGTTCAACCGTTCGCTTCACCAGCCACTCAGTTAACATTGCCTTTGATAATAAAAAAATAACCCTGCGTCAGGTAGTTGAACTGCTCAGCTCTATCGGCTATGAACCTGATATTAACCTTAACGATCTTGAACATACAGAACGCAAGAATTATTTACGCACATATTATATCAAAATAGCTGTTGCATTTTTTGCCTTTGGCAATATTATGCTGCTCACGTTTCCTGAGTACCTGGGCATTGGGTTAAGTTCCGAATCGCCCATGAGATTGTTTTTTAACTATCTCAATTTTGTGCTGTCGCTACCGCTTATATTTTACTGTGCACAAGAGTTTTTCATTTCAGCATGGAACGCGCTAAAACGGGGTAGCCTTAATATGGACTTTCCTATTGCGTTGGGCATTACCGCCATGTTTGCACGTAGTGCTTACGAAATCTTTTCGCACACCGGCTCAGGGTATTTTGATACGCTGGCAAGCCTCATCCTGTTAATGTTAATTGGCAGATTTTTTCAGAATAAAACCTACGACACACTTTCGTTTGAGCGCGATTACAAATCTTATTTTCCTGTGGCCGTTACAGTGGTTAAAGATGGCAATGAAATATCTACCCCATTATCAAAGCTCAAACTAGGTACCAGGATTTTAGTACGCAACCAGGAGCTAATTCCTGCCGATTCGATTTTAATTAGTTCCGCATCTGATATTGACTACAGTTTTGTAACCGGCGAATCAACGCCCGTTATGAAAAGGTCCGGTGAGTTAGTATATGCCGGTGGAAAAAATACCGGAAACTCTGTCGAGCTCGAAACGGTTAAAGATGTTTCACAATCCTATCTCACCAGCCTTTGGAACGATGCAATTTTCGACAAAAACCAGGCACAAAATATTAGTACACTCGCTACTAAAATGAGCCAGTGGTTTACCCCGGTGGTTATTTTTATTGCCCTGGCATCATGCGCGTATTGGTGGCGTCTCGATTTGCACAAGGCCATGAATGCACTTACATCGGTACTTATTATCACCTGCCCTTGTGCTCTGGCTCTCTCTTCACCGTTCACCTTTGGTAACATGATACGGATTTTAGGCAGGTATAAAATTTACCTAAAGAATACCATCGTAATTGAAAAGCTGGCAAATATCAATTCAATAGTTTTCGATAAAACCGGTACGCTAACTAACACGCGCAAATCCGATTTGGACTATGAGGGGGAATCGCTAGGTGATTACGAACTTCAGCTTGTTAAGTCATTGGTTTATCATTCATCTCATCCGCTCAGTAAAAAAATCAGTGCTGCATTAAACGGTGTAAAACCAATAACTACCGACCAGTTTAAAGAAACCGAAGGTATGGGCATCGAAGGATGGGTTGATGAAAACTGTGTTCGTATTGGCTCCGAAAAATACTTATACGGCAACACGGACACCGCAAATGAACATGGTACCGGCTTCAGAAATGCATCTCACGTTTATGTAGGTATTAATGGCCGTGTAAAAGGCTATTACATTATCAAAAATGAGTACCGCGCAGGTCTGGCTAAACTGGTTAAAGCGCTAAACGAAAAAGTAAAACTGTACATAGTTAGCGGCGACAACGATTCGGAGCGCGAATTCCTAAAGCAATACGTTAATGAAAGCAGTCTCGTATTTTATCAGCAACCTGCCGATAAACTGCAGTTTGTAAAACACCTGCAAGGGCAGGGCGAAAATGTAATGATGGTGGGTGATGGCCTTAACGATGCCGGCGCCTTAAAACAGGCCGATGTGGGTATGGCCATTAGTGATGATGTAAACAACTTTTCGCCCGCCTGCGATGGCATTATCGAAGCCTCACAGTTCCATAACATCGATGCACTTTTACAATATTCAAAACGCGGGTTAACTATCGTTAAAATCAGCTTTGCAATATCTCTGCTATACAATTCTATCGGCGTTTTTTTAGCGATTCAAGGCACCATGAGCCCTTTGATGGCCGCTATTTTAATGCCCATCAGTTCCATCACTATAGTGTCCTTCACCACACTTGCCTCCAACTTTTTAGTTCCACCGAAGCTAAAATCTCTTGATTAATATCAGTTATCAGGTTGTTGCTTGTCAGTCGTTACCACCATCCCCACGGGTAATTTTGACGTTGAATAATTAGATATGAGCGTACTGTTTATTTTGATTGGTGCCAGTTTGATTTTGGCCCTGTGCTTTTTAGCCGGGTTCATCATTAGTGTTCGTAACGGCCAGTTCGATGACGACTATACCCCATCTGTAAGGATTCTTTTTGATGACAAAACAACTTCTTCACCCAAAAAACCTGATTAACGATGGAAGCAGAAAAATTTAGCTATGATAACCGGATTGTGCGAAACTTCGCCTTCGCCTCATTTATTTGGGGCGTGGTCGGCATGTTAGCCGGTCTTTACATTGCGCTTGAATTAGTCTTCCCCCAACTCAATTTTTGCCAGTGGGCCACTTTTGGCCGGGTTCGCCCCTTGCACACCAATGCAGTGATTTTTGCCTTTGTGGGCAATGGCATTTTCATGGGTGTGTATTATTCATTACAACGCTTATGCAAGGCCCGCATGTTTAGCGATGTATTGAGCAAACTTCACTTTTGGCTTTGGCAGTTAATCATTGTTGCTGCTGCGGTAACCTTGTTGTTGGGTTATACAGTTGGTAAAGAGTACGCTGAACTGGAATGGCCTATCGATATTTTAATAACTCTTGTATGGGTCATTTTCGGTATTAACATGTTTGGTACCATTTTAAAGCGCCGCGAAAGGCACTTATATGTTGCCATTTGGTTTTACATCGCTACCTGGATAACAGTGGCCATGTTGCACATTGTAAACTCAATGGAAATTCCGGTTTCAATGTGGAAGAGTTACTCTGCTTACGCCGGCGTGCAGGATGCACTGGTGCAATGGTGGTATGGGCACAATGCCGTAGCATTTTTCCTTACAACACCATACCTCGGTTTGATGTATTACTTTTTGCCTAAAGCAGCAAACCGTCCGGTATATTCTTACCGGTTATCGATCATCCACTTTTGGGCCTTGATTTTTATTTACATATGGGCAGGCCCTCACCACTTGTTGTATACAGCGCTGCCAGATTGGGCACAATCTTTAGGAACTGTTTTCTCCATCATGCTTATTATGCCAAGTTGGGGCGGTATGATTAACGGTCTGCTTACCCTACGTGGCGCCTGGGACAAAGTAAGAGACGATGTTGTTTTAAAATTCTTTGTTGTAGCCGTTACCGCCTACGGTATGGCCACGTTCGAGGGCCCAATGCTTTCAATAAAGAGCGTAAATGCTATATCGCACTATACCGACTGGACAATTGCCCACGTGCATATTGGTGCGCTTGGGTGGAACGGATTCCTAACCTTTGCGGTGCTCTTTTGGATAATACCGAAAATTTACCGTACCGAATTATATTCAAAGAAACTGGCCAACATACATTTCTGGTTAGGAACACTTGGTATTCTGTTCTATGCAATTCCGATGTATTGGAGTGCGCTTACTCAATGGTCCATGCTTCGCCAGTTTACTGAAGAAGGTGTTTTGAAATATCCAAACTTCCTCGAAACTGTAAAGGCCATTATGCCTATGTATTACACCAGGGCTTTCGGCGGAATGCTATATATTATTGGTACCTGCTTTGGAGTTTATACTTTGGTTCGGACCGCGATGCAGGGTTCTTTGCTTGCCAACGAAGAAGCAGAAGCACCCGCACTTGAAAAGAATTACACACCTCATGGTACCGAACACTGGCACCGTTGGATTGAACGTCGCCCTATTCAGTTATTGGTAGTTGCTTTTGTGCTTGTAGGCATTGGCGGATTGGTTGAATTTTTACCAACCTTCCTTATTCAGTCTAACATACCTACTATAGCCAGTGTTAAACCATACACTCCGCTCGAATTGGAAGGAAGAGATTTGTATGTACGCGAAGGCTGCTATCTGTGCCATTCGCAAATGATACGCCCTTTCCGTGAAGAAGTAGCTCGCTACGGCGAATACTCAAAAGCCGGTGAATTTGTTTATGACCATCCTTTCCAGTGGGGTTCAAAAAGAACCGGTCCGGATTTGGCGCGTGAAGGTGGTAAGTATCCTGATAGCTGGCACTACAACCACATGGACGACCCACGTATTATGAGCCCGGGTTCAATCATGCCATCATACTCACATATGCTTGACCATGACTTGGATATTTCTCATACCGATGCAAAAATTCGTGCCATGCAAACATTGGGTGTGCCTTATCCTGCCGGCTATGATAAGATTGCCAAAGATGACCTTCAAAAACAAGCCCTCGGAATTCAGGCAAGTTTAAAGAAAGATGGTATCCAGGCATCTGAGAAGAGAGAAATCATTGCCCTGATAGCTTACCTGCAGCGCATTGGTAAGGATATTAAGGCTGAAAACCAAAAGGCAATAACCAGCGCTAAATAAAAATTGATAACCCTAAAAGTAAAACCATGTTCTCATTCATAAAAAAGTATGCCGAAAGTTTAAGCGGAGTGGATATATACGGCGACATAGGCCTGTTATTGTTCGTTGTAGTTTTTATGGGCGCTATCATATTCGCCTTAAAAGCCGACAAAACCTATATCGCAGAGCTTGCTGAACAGCCTTTGAATGATTCATTGAAAAACTAAACTCAAAAACTTTAAAATATGCGTGCATATATAAATCCTGATAAAATGAAAAAAGCAGCTGCAATGTTTGGTGCACTACTGCCATTGGCTTTATTAGCGCAGCAAGCTGCAGCCCCGGCTGCGGCTCCTGCCGCGGCTACCGGTACCAGCCCATCCGAAATGATATGGTATATCATTATTGGTGTAATGGCTGTGTTGTTGTTTGCAATTTTAATTCTTGGCAACGTTTTGGTGAACCTTGTAAAGGTTGCATTGGAAAAAGGCCGGACAAAATCCGCAACTCTTATACTCTTGCTTTTGGCTACAAGCTCTTTATTCGCCGAAGGTTCAGCTGCACCAGCACCAGCACCGGCTGGCGGTTCAACCCTGGCTGCTAATTGGACCATCATTATGGCTGCTTGCGTTTTAATTTCTGAATTGTTTGTGGTAATAGTGCTGTTACTCAAAATTCGCACAATTATCATTGAGATTAGTGATGTAAAAGAAACCGCGAAGCCGTTTCAAATTCACATGCCTAAATTGTTCGACTCTTTTAACGCGTCAGTACCGGTTGAAAAAGAGCACGACATTTTGTTAGACCACAACTATGATGGTATCCAGGAGTTAGATAATAATCTGCCACCTTGGTGGAAATACAGCTTTTACCTTTCTATCGTATTTGCTATTAGCTACTTCTCTTATTACCATGTTTTTGGTGGCCCATCAAGCCATGACGAATACGACCTTGCAGTACGCGAAGCAAAGCAACAACAGGAAGAATACAATCGCCTTAATGCCGGTAAGGTGGATGAGAACGCATTGAAGATGGCCGATGCCGCAGGTATTGACGAGGGTAAAACCATTTTCACTGCCAACTGCGTTGTTTGCCACGGCAATCAGGCCGAAGGCAAAATTGGCCCTAACCTTACTGACGATTACTGGCTACATGGTGGTAATTTGACTGATGTTTACAAAACAGTTAAAAACGGTTGGCCAGCCAAGGGTATGAAATCGTGGGCCCAGGATTTAAGTCCGATGCAAATAAAGAACGTGGCCAGCTACGTTAAATCTTTGCATGGCACTAACCCGGCCAATGCCAAAGCACCACAAGGAGATTTGTTTCAGCCGGAAGCCGAAAAACCTGCTCAAAACTCAACTGACACTACAAAAGCCCAGAGTTCGGTTGATACAACAAAAGCAAAAGGAATATAACCGGAGTTAATTGATTAATGACATGAGCGCAGCAAATGAAACTTTCCGTGATTCAATTGGAACGATTACCGAGAAAGGTAACCGCAATTGGATATTTGCGCGCCAACCAGAGGGTAGATTATATAATGGCCGTACAGTTGTTAGTATCATTTACCTCATTGTGTTTTTTACCCTGCCCTGGATAAAAGTTAAAGGTGAGCCATTGTTCATGTTCAACTTTATTGAACGAAAGTTCATCTTGTTCAGTGTTGTCTTTTGGCCTCAGGATTTCTTTGTATTCGTTATAGGCATGCTTACGTTTTTGGTTTTTATCGTTCTTTTTACCGTGGTGTTTGGCCGTATTTTTTGCGGGTGGGTTTGCCCTCAAACAATTTTTATGGAAATGATTTTCCGCAAAGTTGAATACTGGATTGATGGAAATTCGGAAAAACAAAAGGCCCTTGCCAATGGGCCCTGGAACGGCAAAAAAATCTTTAAACGAGTTGCCAAATTTGTAGTATTCTTTCTTTTATCATTTATAATTGCCAACTATTTTTTGGCCTACCTCATGGGGATGGATCACGTGTTGCTTTACATCAAGGAAGGCATTGTAAAGCACATGGCCACTTTTATTCCGCTGCTGGCCTTTACATCGGTTTTCTTTTTTGTTTACTGGTGGTTTAGAGAGCAGGCTTGTCTTATTGTTTGCCCCTATGGGAGGTTGCAGGGCGTAATGCTTGATCCAAACTCAATTGTGGTGGCTTATGATTATGTACGTGGCGAACCAAGAGGGAAGCTGACAAAGGATGAGCCGCAAAAATTCGGCGATTGTGTGGATTGTAAATTATGCGTACATGTATGTCCCACGGGTATTGATATTCGCAATGGTACGCAGTTGGAGTGTGTTAATTGCACCGCATGTATTGATGCCTGCGATTCCGTAATGACACACATCAGCAAGCCTAAAGGGTTGATTCGTTATGCGTCAGAGAATAACATTGCCAGGGGAGAAAAACTAAAGCTAACAGCACGCACCTATGCATACTCTGCAGTACTGGTCATTTTGGTTAGTGTGTTGATTGTGTTGCTTTCTACGCGTAAAGATATCCAGTCAACGGTTATGAGAGTACAGGGTATGCTTTACCAGGAGCAGTCCGATAACAGAATTAGCAATCTCTACAATATTAAACTGATCAACAAAACGAGAAAGGATTTACCGGTTACTCTTAAAATAGAAAATGGCGATTTGGGTGGCGAAATAAAAGTGATAGGCAATGACATATTGATTAAGTCAGAATCGGCCGGTGACGGAGTTTTTTTTATAATGGTTGATAGAAATAGGATTCATGATCGGAAAAGCTTGATAGAAATAGGAGTATATTCTGGTAATAGGAAGATTGATATGGTGAAGACAAACTTTATGGGACCGGGCAACCGTTAAAATCAAAACTATGTTTAAAAAATTTAATTGGGGTTGGGGTATTGCGCTGTTCTATAGCGGGTTTGTTGTTTTCATGCTTTTTATGATATGGTGTACCAGCCTGATGAAAACCGAATTGGTGACTGAGGATTATTATGGCAAGGAGCTAAAATTTCAGGAGCAATTGGATAAAATGAAACGGTCCAACGTATTAAGCCAACCTGTAAATTGGACTGTGCAGAACAACAGCGTTAAACTCAATTTTCCGGCCGATGTAAAAGGCCAGGACATTAAGGCGAAGGTGCTGTTTTACAGGCCTGATAATAGCAAGCGCGATTTTAATATAAACTGCACGGCCGATACCAGCGGCGTATGTGTAATCAACTCAGAAAAATTCCATCACGGCGCTTATAAAATGGAAGTGGACTGGAGTGCGGGTAAGGAAACTTATTATACTGAAGGGGTAATTAATATTAACTAATGGAAATAATACTCACAGCCCTTACTCTTGGCATGCTTGGTAGCTTGCATTGCGTTGGCATGTGCGGGCCAATAGCATTGGCATTGCCGGTTGTGAGTAATAGCCGCTGGGCGCGATTAAGGGGAATTATTACTTACAACGGGGGCAGAGTATTTACATATAGTGTATTGGGCCTGGTATTTGGATTGTTGGGCAAAACTTTCATCATAGCGGGTTATCAGCAAGCGCTATCCATCGTTTTGGGCGGTATAATATTATTGATTCTGATTTTACCCACCGGTTATACTCAAAGCTCAAAATTTACCGGCGTTGCTTTTAAGCCGGTTGTAAAGTTAAAGTCGGCGTTGGGCAAATTGTTTGCTAAAAAAAGCTATAGCTCATTGTTTTCAATAGGCGTTTTAAATGGCTTGCTTCCTTGTGGCTTGGTATACACCGCCGTTGCCGGTGCTATAGCAGTTGCCGATCCTTTTAAGGCCGCCGGGTTTATGGCCTTTTTTGGCTTGGGAACTATTCCTGCGATGTTGGGTTTATCACTGGCAGGTCAAAAAATAAGCATAGGGTTAAGAAATAACTTCAGAAAAGTTTCGGTGGTGTTTGTTTCTGCTATGGCAGTTTTATTAATTCTTAGAGGGCTGAATTTGGGTATTCCATATGTAAGCCCTGAATTGGATAAACACAATTGTACAGTGCATCAGTGCTGCGCTAAAAAATAAATAGTATGGAACTGCAGATAAATGATAAAATAACCATTAAGGAATTGCAGCAGCAGTTCAGTGCGGTATTTCCGTATCTTAAGCTGGAGTTTTTTGATATCCCTCCAACTTTTAACGGATTGCCGAAATCGCACATGTACGCTAATCACAAGACTTTGGGTAGTTGCAGAAAGAAGCATAATGTAGGTGCTATCGAAATAGCCCCCGGCATGGCAGTACAAAAACTTGAAGAAACCCTTTGGAATGAGTTTGGATTATCGACTGAGGTATTCAGAAAATCGGGCAACCTTTGGATTGAAACTACCCTTTCAGATTCATGGACTTTAAAGAGGCAAAATGACGAGGGACGCACTTTTAGTACCTCGCGCAACGTTAAAAATGATGACCCTGATGATCCTTTGGATCGGGACCTTTGGCAATAGGAAATTGTTTATGTGCTATATTGCTTTCATATAAATCAACTTCGCAACCATAAGCTCCTTGTCTGAACGATTGTAATTGGTGAAAATGAAAAATAAAGACAGGTGGATTGATATATTGATTTTTAATTTTTGTATAGTAGCTCTTTTGGGGGTTACCCTAAGAAGCAAAATACTTTTCTCAATTCCTTTTCTTGATTACAACAGGTTGCTCGATGCGCATTTTCACTTTGCGTTTACGGGCTGGGTTACTTTGGCGCTGGTTGTTTTGATGGTCAGCGAGATTCTACCGGTTGAATTAAATTCAAAACGCATATACAAATGGTTGCCGGGTGGCATTTTGGCCGCAGCATGGTTACTGCTCCTTTTTTCGCCTTTGCCGGCTAACAGCCCTGGTGCCAGCTTATGCTCTACCATTTTTATATTGGTAACTTATGTGTTTGCATGGGCCTTTATTCGCGATATGCGGCATGCAGTTATCAGTAAAGCGGCTAAGCTTTTGTCGGTTTCTGCGGTGATTTTTTTGGTAGCGTCTTCAACCGGGGTATTTGCATTGGCATATTTGTTTGCAACAAAATCGTTAAACAGCTTTGCCTATCGCGATGCGTTGTATACCTATCTTCATTTTCAATACAATGGTTTTTTTACACTTGGCGTTTTTGCAATATTGGTTAACAAGCTCGAAACAAAAATGAGCGAGGCGTCAAAACGTGGGGCTTATCAGTTTTCAGTATTACTTTGCATATCAACCTTTCTTTCACTCTTTCTAACCTATTTATGGCGCGATCCCAACATTGTCTACCGTATACTTGCTATTTGTGGTAGCATTACCCTTTTGCTAACCTTTGCTTTTTTTATCAGGTTGGCAATTTCGATGAAAGGAATTTCAGATTACTTTAAACCACAAATCAGGCCTATGGTCTTTTTGTTCCTGGGGGCTTTTTTATTAAAAATATTTCTGCAAAGCTTTACGTTATTTCCGGTTGTAGGAAATGCTGTTTTCGGCGACAGGCCGGTTATAATTGGTTTTTTGCACCTTGTATTTCTTGGGTTTGTAACGCTATTTCTTTTCACCTGGTTTGCCAATGCAGGTTATTTAAATGTTGGTTCTGGTTTTACAAAATTTGCCTTGGGTACGTTTACTGTAGTAGTTTTTTTGAATGAGGCGGTACTAATGACTCAGGGACTGGGCGCCATGTTTATTAAAAGCAGCTACATATTTACGTGGCTTCTTTGGGCGCTTAGCATACTGCTATTTATTTCCGCTCTTTTAATAGGCGTCGCCCGTATCAAGACAAAAGCTGAGAGTGGGGTTATAAACTGAATCCAAAATAGCTGGGTAGCCTGTTTCGGTTATTATTCTTTTCCGTCATTCTGACGCTGAAATTCCAGGATTTGCCGGGCCTGGTCGTCTGTTAAGTCCTGGTTGGGCATTCTTACAAGGCAGTTCACAATCTCGGCCTGCGCTGCTAAATCTTTATCCAGCATTACTTCAGTATTGGTAATAAAATTCATAATCCACTCCGGTGTATGTCTGTCTGTAACTCCTTTCCAACCTGGGCCAATAAGCTTTTCTGAGGTTAGCTTATGACAAGCGCTGCATTTGGCATCGAAGATTGTTTTGCCCTTTTCAACCATGCTTATATCCAGCGGATGTGTCAACGGTACATCTTTAAACCTACCTATTCCTTTTGAAGAAACACCCTCAGCTACAACAAGCGTATCATTTTTATCAACCACTATCCGGGCGGCTTTCTTATCTGATGATTGGTTATTGCAGCTTAATATCAGCAATGTAATCATGGCTACCGGTATGAACGATTTTTTCAAATTCATGATTTTTTATTCAGGATAAAGTAACTTTAGCAAGTGCTAAACTTATAGCTAAAAGTAGGGGCATGAACTCTGAAATGACCTGACCGACATCAATTCATAGAATGATTAATATCATAATATCACTGGTAAATGAGTAAAAATTGTTACAGCGGCGGTGACAACTATGGAAGGTGTTGTTTGATGAGTAAACCCGGTACTAGTTTAACAGGCTTTTCAGTTTGGCTTCATTAATAACCACAATTTTGCCATCCTGTAATTCAATAAGCTTTTCGCTTTTAAAATCACTCAATACTCTAATCAGCGATTCGGTTGCGGTGCCTACTACCTGGGCCAGGTTCTCGCGCGAAATTTCAAGCTTTGGTTTATCGCCGGGGTTCTTTTTGTATTTGTCGTTTACATGTAATAACCCATCCGCAACACGCTTGCGTACTGAATTATAAGCAAGGTGTAAAAGGTGCTCTTCTTTTTCAGCCAGGTTGCTTGAAAGCAACTTGATAAATTTTTTGCTAATCGCAGCATCAGTATTTATCAGGTTAAAAAAATCTGTTTTAGGTATAAGCATTACCTGCGCATCTTCCAAAGCCTCCGCGTTATCTTTGTAAGTAGTTTCCTCTAAAAGCGGGGTGTACCCAAAAAAATCTCCTTCCTTGCAAATGGCCGTAATCAATTCTTTTCCCGCATCACTTATACGAAATGTTTTAATTACACCCTTGCTTACAAAATAAAGCGCTACCGGCCGCTGCCCTTGCTCATAAACAGCTTGTTTTTTCTTAAAATTCCGGTGCTCCTGGCCAGCGTCGGCAAGGCTTACGTTACCCGAGCTTTTAGCCTCTTTCAAAAAGCTATTTACTCCTTCTGTATTCGATGCATATTCCGTTTTCCATATTTCGGCCTTTTTTAAACGGGTTTCAACAGCATTTAAAAGTTCTACGCCATCAAAAGGTTTAGTAATGTAATCATCGGCACCCATCTCCATGCCCTTTCTAAAGTCAACCCTGTCGGCTTTGGCAGTAAGAAAGATGAATGGAATTGCAGATGTTTTGACGTTTTTACTTAACAGGTGTAACACCCCATACCCATCTAACACCGGCATCATAATATCGCATATTATCAGGTCAGGTGATTCCTTTATTGCTTTATCTGCTCCTTCTTTTCCATTTTCCGAGCACAATACCTGGTATCCGGCAAGCTCCAATATCTCCTCGATATTATCGCGTACTGCCTTGTTGTCCTCAATCACTAATACTTTCTTCATAAACGCGGTTTAAATTATTTTATAGGAATTGTAATTGTAAATATAGAACCTTTTCCTAATTCCGATTCAATAGAAATGTTACCATGAAGCAGCTCAAGGTATTTCGAAATAATATGCAATCCCAGGCCGGTACCCTGAATGTTGGCCGCATTATGCGCCCTAAAGAATCTTTCAAACAAATGCTCTTTATCTTCTTCCGATATACCAATTCCCGAATCGGTAACAGATATACTTAAGGTATCGTCGGCTGTTTCGCAATTTACATGTATGGCCATAGCTTCTTCCGAAAACTTAATGGCATTACCAATCAGGTTTAACAAAACATTTTTAAGCAAGCGCTTATCTGTAGTTGCCTCAATACCGTCCGAAGTGTTTAGTATTATTTTCTGTTCTTTTTTTGTCAACTCCTGCATTTCTGCAACCAACTCGGTAACAAATTTATTGAACTCGAATGGCTCAAACTTGGCTTGTATCAATCCTTCCTCAAGTTTGCCCAACGACAATAAGTCTTCAAGCATTGAACTCATATGCTTTACCGACTCGGTTATCTTGGTAATGTGGCGCGCACACTTTTCGAAATCTCTTCTTTCGATATACTGGTTAAGTAAGTACGAAGATGAAAGAATAGCACCCAACGGAGTTCTAAATTCGTGCGATACTGTTGACACAAACCTCGTTTTAAGGTCACCAAGTTCCTTTTCTTTTTGCAACGATTCCGCCAACTCGTTTTTCGATTTTTCAAGTTGGGCAAGGGTCTCGCGTAGCATAATCGTTCGGTCCTCAACCTTTCCCTCCAGTTCGGCATTCATTTCCTTAACCTGCTTCGAAATTTTCTCCAGCTCAGAAGTTTTTTGACGTAGGTTTTCTTCGTGCTGCTTGCGCACCGTAATGTCGATTACGAAAGCAATTACAAACTTGCCATTAGGCGATTCAAACGGGCTAAGGCTTATTTCAACCGGAAATTCCGAGCCATCTTTTCTGCTGGCAAATAAATCGCGGCCAACTCCCATTGAACGGGGCTGCGGGTTTTTATTAAAACCGTCACGGTGTTTTTCGTGGTTTCCGCTGAACTTGCGCGGTATTAAAACCTCAATTTTCTTGCCGGCTAGTTCCCCGTTTTCATAGCCAAACATTCGCTCAGCTGCCGGGTTTATCATGGCAATTTCGCCCGTTGTATCAGTTACTAAAATTCCTTCGGTGGCGAACTCGAATAGCGCACCTATGCCAACAATTGTGTTCATAGAGGGGTTGTTGGCATCTAACATAACGGCATTTATTTGCTTTTCAAAATATCAACTTCGCTAAAATATCAACATGGTAATTTTAACGGGTTTAGTTCTTCCTTATATTGCTTTACTGAACATTTGGTTTTCTCCTATTTGCTGCGAACGCAATAAATGGAGGTCGAACGCCTTGCAAATATTACGGATAAAATGCC
>CAIOTH010000015.1 GCA_903861145.1 uncultured Bacteroidota bacterium
GAGCAATACTGCCAGCCCAACTTTACCAATAACGGTGGCTTGTTTAATGAGCAAACCAAGGGCCTCATTTGCGTGCAGTAACCAGCACATAATTCCCTTGTTAGTTTCATTACCTTAGTGGAAACAATTTTCACCTTGTTTCGTAATAATTGGATAAACCTAAAACCAGCTATGAAAAAACGTATGCTCTCTTTTTCGATTATCGTTATGCTAATGGCCGCCTTTATTGCTAAAGCCGATGCCCAGAAAAACCAGGTAGAAAAGGTTTGGTACGACGAGAAAAAAACCTGTAAAGTGCAAATTTACAAAGGCACCGATGGCAAGTATTACGGTAAAATGATTTGGCTAAACGAGCCCATTAATAAAGAAACCGGAAAACCCCAGCTTGATAGCGAAAACCCCGATCCTAAATTGCGCAATACCCCGTTAATGGGTATGGTAATACTTAAAGGCTTTGTGCCAGATGCCAAAGACCCCAGCATTTATACCGGCGGCACTGTGTATGACCCCGACAGTGGTAAAGATTACTGCGGTAAAATAACCTTTAAAGGCAGCAAGCTCGATATGCGCGGTTACGTGTGCTCTTTCTCTCTCTTCGGAAAAACCGAAACCTGGACAGAGGCCGGGTCCAGCACTGCCGACAACTAAAAAGGCAAGGGGGGTATCATATTAAAATATACAACAGTGATTATCAACACATTAATTCAAGAGGGAGGTATCAACGGTACCCCCTCTTCTTTAGTGGGACTAAAATAAACCTGGTTTATGTCATTTACTTAACCGCACTATTGCGGATATATCTAAGCGTAGCACCCGGCGACATTAAGAAAGGTATTTGCCCGTAGTCGTTATACTTTTGCAGTATAGCTTTCTCTTTCGCAGGGTCGGCAACGGCAGCTTCAATATCTTTAAAAAAGGTGCGGTAGTTATCAATAACCTCAATGCCACCAACCGGGCCATGGCCCGGTACTACCTTGGATATATCAAAGCGCTTTTCAACCAAATCAAATGCATTTAAATAACCGTTGGCATCGGCTTTATAGCGGGCAAACAGCGCAGGCGATTGCTTATTTAAAATAACATCGCCACCAAATAACATTTTGCGGTTGTGCAAATACACCACTATATCGCTTTGGGTATGCGCAGCATAAGGCAGGTTTAAAATAGTTACGGTTTCATCACCTACGTTAAGCACCATACTGTCCTTCAGCCAAATGGTGGGTGGAGCATCGGCTCCTGCATCTTTAGTCCAAAAAGCCTTATCATAATTGCCACCGGCTATAATGGTTTGCCCCGCAAAATATTTGTTGCCACCGGTGTGGTCGCTGTGCACATGCGTATTAACCACTATAATCGGCTTCTTTCCTGCCAAATCTTTAACCGTTTTAGATAATTGCAAAGCGGCGTCATCCATTTTGGTATCGATAACCAGTACAAGACTGTCGGAAACCAGGATACCCGAATTGCCACCTCCACCAATAACCAGCGTAAGTTGTTTATCGTACTGCACGGTTTCGATATGCTTCATTTTTGCTAAAAAAGGGGCTACATACACGCCGTAAAAGCCCGCTACTGAAGCAATAAGCAACAGAATTATTACCCCAAATACTATCGCTATTTTTTTCATTCTTTTTTGAATTCTATTGTATCACAGTAAACTTACCCAGCACGCTCTTCGCCCCATTGCTATCAACAATAGTTGCCAGGTAAATACCACCGGGCAACTGCGCTACAGGAATACTGACAACATCACCATGTCCTGTTTTGTTTATTGATTTTACTTTTTGCCCAACTACATTATAAATCTCAATAGCACTGTAGTTTTTAGTAATAGCATCTGTATTATCGCGCATATCAACCGTTAACTGGCTGCTGGTTGGGTTTGGATATAGATGAACACCTGAAAGCTGAATTTCGGTAATACCTTCGCAGATGGTAGTAATTGAATCACATTTAACCGTGTGGCCAAAACGATTGTATGCCACCACGCAAAATTCAACACCAATAACGTTAGGTGCTATCTGCCCATAATACACAGTGTCGCGGCTATAAACTGTAGTATCGTCGGGAGTCAAATTACTATTCTGTGAAAAATCTGTATGGAAACTCCACACTAAGCTGTCGGCATTTAGCGACGTATTCGCAACTACAACAATATCGCAGTTTGCTGAAACCAAATTAAAATCAGCAGATGGCCACAACGCCGAATTAGGATTAACAGTTACAATTATACTAGCTGTATCGCACAAAGTAGGCTGGCCTGTATTGCACTCAATATACCACGCCGTATCATTTCCCGTAAAAGTCGAGTCGGGTGTAAAGGTTAAGTTGTTACAATCCAAAACGCTAAAGTAAGCCGAGCCGTATACCGTGGTAATACAGAAAGGATCATAGCTTGGGCTATGGTCGTTACCGGTTACGTTTATATTGGCCGAGTTGGGCTGAAGCACCGTTGAAACATCGGCTACAGCTACCGGTGGCAAATGTTGCGCCACTACATCTACAATAACCCGTGCAGTATCGCATAAAGTAGGCTGGCCGGTATTGCAAACTATATACCAGGCAGTATCGTATCCAACATAATTGTTAGGCGGAGCAAAGGAAAGGTTATTGCAGCCCTGCACAGTAAAATCTGCCGAGCCGTAAACCCGCGTTATACAGAAAGGGTCACCACTTGGGCTATTGTCGTTACCGGTTACACTAATAACATCGGTGTGGTTCTCTATATCAATAGCAGTGTCATTAACCGCCACCGGGCGAATATGAGTGGAAGAAGGTATTACATCAATAACCAACACACCGGTATCGCAAAGTGTTGGTTGGCCGGTGTTGCAAATAATGTAATGGCAGCTATCTAAACCCGTAAATCCGGCAGTTGGGCTAAAGGCAATGTTGTTACAATTTAATACGCTAAAATAAGTACCTCCATAAATAGCCGTTACACAAAACGCATCGTTACTAGGGCTGTGGTCATTAGCAGTTACGGTTACCGTATCGTAATTTGGTTGATGCACGGTTGCGGTATCGTTTAGCGCAATTGGGCGCTGGTGTACTATGACATTGGTAACATGCACGCTATCGCAAACAGTGCTGTTACCGGTGCCGTTATAAACGGTTTCGCAAACGTAATAAGTACCGTTAGCTGCATAGGTGTGCGAAGGGCTAGCAACGTTGCTGGTATCGCCATCACCAAAATTCCAGTTGTAACGGGTAGGGTAACCCACGCTGGTATCAGTAAAGTTTACTAAACCTGAGCTCCCGGTTGCAAAAGTAAAACCGGCAGTTGGTGCAGCCGGTGGAATGAGCGAGTAAACCGCGTCTTTCATATTACCGGCCGAGTCATAATCAAAACTTACCACAGCCCCCTTAGTTTCTTTCGCTACGTAGCTGTATTCGGTTGTATAATTAGTGGTGCTGGATTGATTACTCCACGAGCCGAAATAATAAGCATCGATATTGGCAACGGTAGTGTCTACGCGTTTTAAGCGCAGGCCACGATAAGAGCTAACCGGTGTTATAACTTTACCCCATCCATCGGCAGTAACCGAGAAATGGTCGGTGTAAACTTCTCTTACTGAATCAACCGGAAAGCCCTGCCCCACCTGCGCACCGGTAAAAGCCTGGTAAAATCCCCAGTTGCTATGAAAACTGCTTTGGTAGGTCATTGGAAAATGATAAACATCCTCGGCCGGCGAAAAATGTGAACTGGTAAATACACCAAAAACAGTTCCCTGCGCTCCAATAATCTGGTATTTGCTTGCGCTTGTATCAAGAATTAAATAGGCAGACGAACCGCTGGATTGAACCGTTAGGTTAGCCAGTGGATTGGAATATGCTGCTAGTTGCGACCCCGTTGGCCCGGCATAAGTAGCCGACTGTGTTCTGGTGTTGGTAAGGCTACTGAAATCATACACCTGGTTAGCGCCGGCGCTGCCATAATTTACCGATATGGTCGGGGTATCCTTAGCACTGGAGGGATTAAACCCTGCACGCGGCATATCGGCATCAGTAAGGGTAATGGGGTGTTGAGCATTCGCATTAAGCAAAAAGCCAAGTAATAAAGCAAACAGGGGTAGTTTTATTTTCATACTAAAAATTGTTTTCAAAAACTAAAAGTAAAAATTTGAGGTATTAAAATTGATTATTTTTTTCACAATAAAGCAGTCAATTCCCACATTCAATTAAGCATGCTTACTTCCTAACATCCATGTAGTTAGCTTCAAACCACCCCACTGTTTGCTTTAAGCCGTGGTAAATACCGGTAAATTGCAGGTCGGGCAAAACGCTTTTTAACTTACTTATATCACTCGGCTTGCGGTGTTGGCCATTGGTGAGTTGGGTTTGCCACTCAATTTTGCCGTCATAATTCATCAACTCAATAATCATTTCAAGCACCTGTTTAATACTTATTTCCACGCCCGACGAAATGATAAGAGGCGAAGTTTGCTCATATTTTTCAAGCAGATTTTCAACTATAGTGGCTACGTCAGGGGCAAAAACAAACTCGCGCAGTGCCGAGCCATCGCCGGGTATTTGCAATGTCGTTTTGTTTTCGCGCGCAATAAAAACTTTGTGAATCAGCGCGGGTATAACATGGGCCTCGTTCAAATTAAAATTATCGTGGGTGCCGTAAATGTTGGTGGGTATAACACAAAAATAACGGGTGCCGTGTTGCTGGTTATGGGTTTGTATCCCAACCTCCAACATCCGCTTGGCATAAGCATAACCATAGTTAGATGCATGCGGCGGGCCAAGATGAATTTTCTCCTCTGTCAATGGATATTCAACCGCATCAGGAAAGATACAGGTTGAAAGAAAGGCGACCATTTTTTTGACCCCGCTTAACCGACATGCCTCTAAAACATTGGTGTTAATCCTCAGGTTTTGCTCAAAATAATCGGCGGGTGCTCGAAGGTTGCTGTAAAGCCCTCCAACCTTTGCTGCCGTATGTATAACGGTATGCGGAGCATGTTTTGCAAGTAGCGCAATAGTTACATCCCTCCGGGTAAAGTCAGCATCTTTACGGCCAAGCTTTAGGTAAGCCGGTCCAAACTGGCTGCCTACTAATCCGTTTCCGCCGGTTACAACTTTAACCATTTACTTTAATTCTTTAAGCCAGTAATCAACCATTTCATCCAGCATCGCCTCAAACGAAATCTCCGGTTTCCATCCCGTAAGCGAACGAAGTTTGGAACTATCACCACACAACGAAAATATTTCGGTAGGGCGTTCAAATCTTTTATCAGTGCGCAAATACTTTTCGCGGTTCAGCTTTAGTTTTCCAAATACATGGTCAACCACATCACCAACTGCATGTGTATGGCCGGTGGCGCAAATGGCATCAGTAGGTTTATCTAACTGCAACAAAGCCCACATGGCTTTTACATAATCTTTAGAGTGGCCCCAATCTCTGCGGGTGTTGATATTGCCTAATACCAGCGCATCTGTTTTGCCTTGCGATATTTCAACAGCCGTTTTGCAAACCTTATTGGTTAAAAAATTGGTGCCCCTGCGCGGGCTTTCGTGGTTAAAGAAAATACCATTGGTAACAAACATACCATACGAATCGCGGTAGTTAATGGCCGTTTGATGTGCCATTAACTTGGCGATACCATAAGGCGATACAGGTGCAAAAGGTGTAAGCTCTCGCTGAAAACCATCGCCATCAGCACTATTACCAAACATTTCGGATGATGAGGCCTGGAATATTTTGATTGCCGGGTTAATAATTCTAACCGCCTCGGCCAGGTTTAAAAAACCTACCCCCGTAGCCTGCATAGTATAAACCGGTTGCTCGAACGAAATTTTTACATGCGATTGCGCAGCCAGGTTAAATACCATTTGCGCATTCGATTTTTTAAGGGCGGTAATGATACTTGCAAAATCAGTCAGGTCGCCGTAATACAGGTGCAGCTTGTGGCGTATATGCTCAATCCGCGAAGTCTGGTTTTCGCTTTGCGAGTTTCGGCGCACAATACCATGCACGTTGTGCCCCAACCCTAACAACAACTCAGCCAAGTACGAACCATCCTGCCCGTTAATACCGGTAATTAAAACATCCATAGTTCACAAATCTAAAAGAATTCGCGCGACAGTTAAGCGTTTACAGCTAAAGCCCGAAAAAGTGTATGAGATTAAGTAATTTTCTGTTATATTTATACTAACGTACCATAAATACGTATGAGAACAATACTATCCATCTTACTCATTACTATCTTCCTGCATTCGGTACAAGCCCAGTGGCGAACAGATGGGCCGTATGGTGGAGAAACAGTTCTCTGTTTTGCTGCAAAAGATTCCAATGTTTTTGTTGGAACCGTAGGACACGGTGTTTATTTATCTACTGACAATGGCAGTAATTGGCGACCTGTAAATAATGGTTTAACAAATCTGACCATAATGTCGCTGGCAATTGGTGGCTCCCGAATTTTTGTGGGGACAGGCGGCGGTGGAATGTTCTATTCTGATAACAATGGCGAAAGCTGGACAGGAGTAGTGGATGGACTACTGGCCACTACATATGCAATAGCCATAAAAGATTCCAATATTTTTGCAGGCGCAGAAAATAACGGGGCTTTCCGCTCAACAGATAATGGGGTTAATTGGGTGGCCCTGGATTTTGGTTATAATTACAACGGTTCAATTTATTCACTAGCCATAATCGACTCAACGGTATTTGCAGGCTCTGAGGGGATCATTTGGATATCTTCCAACTTTGGTCGCAATTGGTCGCCGCTGAATGGAAGTAACGGTCTTCCCAGTGGTATACTTAGCCCCATAATCCCAAATGTTCCAAACATTTTTGTGGGCGGAGGCGGTGTCTTCCTTTCAAACAATAACGGCAGCAGTTGGTCGCTGGTTAATAATGAATTTCCGGACGCCGAAGTTGCATGCCTGACACTAATAGGTTCTAATTTATTTGCAGGGACTTATGGCGGAGGAGTTTATTCAACAAATGATGCAGGTAGCCATTGGACAGCAAGAAATAGCGGACTTACTACCACCAATGTTTATGCTTTAGCCGGCAACGGAGCTAATATTTACGGAGGGACGGACCATGGAATTTTTTTATCACCCAATAATGGTAATAGTTGGACTCCCATTAATACAGGAATGCCCTTTACAACCATCAACTCTTTAGCAAGTTACAATTCAAAAGTCTTTGCTGCCGGCAGCGATAGCCTATTTGTTTCAACTAACAATGGAAATAGTTGGTTGCGCGCCAACTCGGTTTTTTCAAACACTAACATCATTTCATTTGTTGAAAGCGGGGCCAATATTTTTGCAGGAACAGCAAATGGAATGTTTTTATCAACTGATAACGGCCACAGTTGGCATGCAATAAATAATGGATTAACAAATACGAATGTTCTTTCGCTGGTTAAGCGCGGAACAGACATTTTTGCCGGTACTAACCGGGGCGTATTTTTATCAAATAATAATGGCAGTAGTTGGACTGAAGTTGACAACGGTTTATTAGTCGACTTTCATTATTTCTTTGCCCCACCGGGAATTTCGGGTCTGGCTATCTGCGGTTCGAATATTTTAGCGGCAACAGAAGAGGGGATATATTTAAGTTCTGATAACGCGAATAGTTGGGTAGCAGCAAACATGAATGCCCGTTACGCCGTTTCCTCACTCGCTACTGAAACCAATTACGCTTTTGCGGGAACCGATAATGCCGGAGTGCTCTTGTCTACTGATAGCGGACTAAATTGGGCCGAGGTAAATACGGGTTTAGAGGATACCAATGTTACCTCTCTGGCGGTTAGCGGTACTAGTATTTTTGCAGGCACCGCTAATGGCATATTTGTATCAACCAACCATGGGGGTAATTGGCGTAAAGTAAATTCTAATCTGCCCCCAAACACAACAATATATGCGTTGGTAATAAGCGATTCAACGCTTTTCGCAGGAACCTATCAAAACGCTGTTTGGCAACAAGCACTAGCTGATATTACCACTGAAACGGCAATTACTAATATTATTTCCGAACAAACTTTCAGGCTTTATCCTAATCCCACGAATGATCACTTTGTTATTGAAACAATCGAAGCTGGCTTAAAAACACTAAAAATATATAGCATTACAGGTACCCTTCTATCAACTCAGGAAATTGAAAATAACATGGCAACTGTCGACGTTAAGAATTTTTCAAACGGCATCTATCTGGCTGCGCTCCAAAGTTCAACAGGCACCAGCACCCAAAAACTAGTCATCGCTCGATAACCATATTTTCGAATATCCTTCTCATCTAAAACTTACCCAAATAATTGCTGATATCAAAATACACCTTCATCTCCTCTCCGCCGTGCGTTTTAATTGTAATCACATCGTATGATATTTTACCCACACTCTCCAATGCCTGCCCCTCAGTTTTATAACCGGGATAATGTTGGCCCAACCAGGTATACTCTGCCGCAACACCTGTCATTTCAGATTTTTCCTCTATAATAATCGCTTTAGCTTACGAGGTTCCATCACGGTCAGGAGTATTGTTTTTATAGGTTCTGCTGTCGCTGGTAGTGGCAGGCTTTGTGGTATGGCACGAGGCCATAAATAAAACCAACAGAGTTACAAGGATGGATTGTTTCATAACAAATAGGTTAAGTAAAAATATGAATTCTTCCCGTTATGAATGTAAGATAGTATTTTTTATTCCTCTTTTGTCGCAGCCAATTAAGCTTTTGCTTTTGCAAAATCCTTATGGTCCTTAAACAACTCCTCCTTAGGTAGGTTGCGGAAGTATTCGTAAGTAATTTTCAAGCCTTCTTGCCTGGTTACTTTGGGCTCCCAACCTAAAATGTTACGGGCGCGTGTTATATCGGGTTGGCGCTGCTTAGGGTCATCAACCGGAAGATCTTTATAAATTACTTTTTGTTTGGTGCCGGTTAGTTTTATTATTTCTTCGGCAAAGTCGGCTATGGTTATTTCGCTGGGGTTGCCAATATTTACCGGTTGGCTTTCGTTGCTCATTAATAAGCGGTGTATGCCTTCAACCAAATCATCAACATAACAGAATGAGCGCGTTTGACTGCCGTTACCAAAAATGGTAAGGTCCTCTCCTCTTAGCGCCTGACCAATAAACGCAGGTAAAACGCGGCCATCATTCAGTCTCATTCGCGGGCCGTAAGTATTAAATATACGCACAATCCTTGTTTCCAGGCCATGGTAGGTATGATAAGCCATGGTTATAGCTTCCTGAAATCTTTTTGCCTCATCATAAACACCGCGCGGGCCTACAGGGTTTACATTGCCCCAGTAATCCTCGGTTTGCGGATGCACTAATGGGTCGCCATAAACTTCCGAGGTGGAGGCCACCAGTATTCTTGCTTTTTTAACCAGTGCAAGGCCCAATAAATTATGGGTACCTAACGAGCTTACCTTAAGCGTTTGAATAGGAATTTTCAAATAATCTATAGGGGAAGCTGGAGATGCAAAATGCAGAATGTGCGTCAACTCACCCGGCACATGCACAAACTTAGATACATCGTGATGGTGGAACTCAAAATTTTCGAGCTTCATCAAATGCTCTATGTTTTTCAGATCGCCGGTTATCAGGTTGTCCATTCCAACTACCTTAAACCCTTCCTTTATATAGCGGTCGCATAAATGCGAACCAAGAAAACCTGCCGCACCTGTTATGAGAATTCTTTTCATTCGTTTCGTAGTTTATTCGTGATTATGCGGTGTGTGCCTTTGGGCTTCCCGCACCCTCAACAGTTTCTCTTCCAATACTATAATAATAATAGCCCATCTCTTTCATATTATCAACATGGTACAGGTTTCTTCCGTCAAAAATCACCTTGGTTTTTAATAACGAATTTATTTTGCTGAAATCGGGAGAACGGAAGATATTCCACTCAGTAGCTATCACCAAAAAGTCAGCACCGTTTAAGGCGTCATACTGGTCGGTGGCAAAATACACCTTGTCGCCAAAAAGTTGTTTAACGTGGCCCATGGCCTCAGGGTCGTAAGCACGAATCTTAGCACCTTTTTTCAGCAATTCCTCAATAATATAAATGGCAGGCGCCTCACGAATATCATCGGTATTAGGTTTAAAGGCAAGCCCCCATAAAGCAACGGTTTTACCGGCAAGGTTGCCGCTATATTTTGCCAGTATGCGCTCAACAAAACGCTCGCGCTGCAAATCGTTAACCTGCATTACGGCATCTAACACTTTAAAGTTGTAGTTATTTTCTTTCGAGGTATAATACAAAGCCTTTACATCTTTCGGGAAACAACTGCCACCATAACCAATACCGGCAAACAAAAAGCGCTTGCCAATGCGCGAATCGGTACCAATACCTTTGCGCACCTGGTCAACATCGGCATTTACCAATTCGCACAGGTTGGCTATTTCGTTCATAAACGAAATCTTAGCGGCCAGAAATGCATTGGCCGCGTACTTAGTAACCTCGGCACTGCGCTCATCCATAAATATTACCGGGTTGCCTTGGCGAACAAACGGTTCATAAAGCTCTTCTAATAATTTTCTGGCGCGGGCCGATTTGGTTCCGATTACCACGCGTTCAGGCTTCATAAAATCCTCTACAGCTACACCCTCGCGTAAAAACTCGGGGTTCGAAACCACGTCAAATTCAACCTTTGCATTTTTAGCAATAATAGCGCGTACCTTATCGGCAGTGCCAACCGGCACGGTGCTTTTATTAATTACAACAGTGTATTCGTTTAATATATGGCCTAGTTTTTCAGCCACCCCTAAAATGTATTTCAGGTCGGCGCTGCCATCCTCGCCGGGCGGGGTAGGTAAGGCAAGAAAAATAATTTTTGCACCTGCAATACCCTCTTCAAGGTTGCTGGTAAATTTTAAACGTCCTTGCGCTGTATTACGGTCGAACAATGTATCCAACTCTGGTTCGTAAATCGGAATTTTCCCATCGCGAAGCTGCTTTACCTTTTCTTCGTTATTATCAACGCATACCACGTCATTACCGGTTTCAGAAAAACATGTGCCTGTTACAAGGCCTACATATCCGGTTCCAATTACTGCTATTTTCACTACGTAAATGTATTTAGGTGAATTAAGATTGAACTATTTGTTTAAAAGTATCGGCAATGTATGCTAATTCTTCGGGCTCAAACTCGGTATGGATGGGGAGGGATAAAACCGACTTGCATAATTGTTCGGTAACCGGAAAAGCGCCTTCCTTATACCTACTATCCTTATACGCCTTTTGTAAATGTAGCGGAATCGGGTAATAAATCATAGACGGTATACCCTTTTCATTTAACCTATTACGCACATCATCTCTATTTGTTCCGTACAGTTTGACGGTATATTGATGAAAAACATGCGTGCAATAAGGTGCCCTTACCGGTGTTTGCACATTTGCAAGGCCCTTAAAAGCATTATCGTAAAAGTCAGCTACACCTCTACGGCGTGTAGCATAATCATCCAGGTATTGCAATTTAACATTCAAAATAGCAGCCTGCAAAGTATCGAGGCGGGAGTTAACACCAATTTCATCGTGCACATATTGCTGTGTTTGTCCGTGATTAGACACTACCCTTATTTTTTTTGCCAATTCAGCATCGTTTGTAAACAATGCCCCCCCATCACCATAGCAACCCAGGTTTTTTGATGGAAAGAAAGACGTGGTGCCAACAGTGCCTATGGTACCAGCCTTTACTTTGCGGCCATCGGTTAACGTAATATCTGCGCCTGTTGCCTGGGCATTATCTTCAATAACGTGTAGCCCGTGTTTTTGGGCAATTTTCATTATAGCCTCTATATCAGCCACCTGCCCAAACATGTGCACAGGTACAATGGCTTTTGTTTTAGGGGTAATAGCCGCTTCAATTGCTGCAGGGTCAATGGTAAAGGTATCGGGGTTAACCTCAACCAACACAGGTTTAAGCTTTAACAGCGCAATAACTTCGGCGGTAGCCACATACGTAAAGCTGGCCGTAATTACCTCGTCGCCGGGCTGGTAGCCAAGCGCCATCATAGCAATTTGCAGGGCATCGGTACCATTGGCACAGCTAATTACATCCTTTATGCCCAGGTAAGCCGCCAGGTTATCTTCAAATTTCTTTACGGCAGGCCCTTTAATAAACTGGGTAGACTCCAGCACCTCGGCAATGGCCGCATCAACCTCAGTTTTAATTCTGTGGTATTGGGTCTTTAAATCCACCATTCGTATCTCTTTCACAAGGCTTATGTTTTTTAGGCGCGCTAAAATAATATTTTTGCATGTACGCAGTTAAATACCGTTATGCAAACGAAACAATACATCAGATATTCTTTACTCACCTTCATTTTTGTTTGCGCTACCGTTTTTTTAAGCGCACAGGGCGATACAACGGTATTTAAAAAACTTACCAAACAATTTGAGCCCAACAGCGCTGTTATGATTGTGCCTAACTATACAGCACAGTTTCCGTTTGGCCATGTAGCTCAGCGTTTTGGATTCGATAATTTATTTTGCCTTGAGCTATTATACAAAACTAAAAAGAACTGGTTGTTTGGGGGAAATGGCGGGTTTATATACGGCAGCAACAGCAAGCAAAACTATGTGTACAAAAACATTGCTACCAGCACCGGTCAGTTTGTTACTCAATACAACGACCTTACCTCAATAAGGCCCGAGGAACATGGCTTTAACGTGCAGTTTACTTTTGGTAAAATATTTCCGTTTATTGAAAAATACCCCGATGCCGGTTTATTGATAATGACCGGTGTTGGTATGGTGCAGGATAAAATAGGACTAAATGTAAAAGCGGCTGAACTTCCTCAATTAAGCTCGCAATACCGCAAGGGTTACGACAGACTGTGCAATGGCCCTGTGATATCGCAGTTTATTGGTGGTAATTACATGCTACGAAGAAAATTTATTAGCGGCTACGCCGGGCTGCAGATTGATTTAAGCTACACCCAGAACGAGCGTCCTTACGACTTTTATTCCATGGGCAAATTAAACGATAAGGGGGTGGACGTTTTTATTGGTATAAAGGTAGGGTGGGTGATACCTGTGTTTCTTCAAACAAGCGAAAAGGAGTTTTTTTACTATTAATAAATGCAGCCAGCAAGCCTTTTACTTTACAACCTATTTATCAGGCTATATAGTTTTGCCATATTTGTTGCATCGGCTTTTAATGCCAAAGCAAAATTGTGGGTAGATGGAAGAAGAAATCAGCGCCTTGACAAATTACCCAACGTTGATGCAAGCAAAAAGAGAATTTGGGTGCATTGCGCATCATTGGGCGAATTTGAGCAGGCAAGGCCTGTGATTGAAAAAATAAAAACCGATAAGCCCTCAAGCTTTATCATCCTTACCTTCTTCTCTCCTTCCGGTTATGAAATTCGCAAAAACTACAGTTACGTCGATACGGTATTATACCTACCCGTTGATACAGCCGAAAACGCACAAACTTTTATTAGTGCTATTAATCCTGACCTGGCGCTTTTTGTTAAGTACGAATTTTGGCACCACTACCTGAGCGAATTAAAGAGAAGAAAAATACCAACGGTTTTATTCGCAGCTATTTTCAGAAAAGAGCAGGTATTTTTTAAATGGTATGGCGGCTTTTTCAGAAACATGCTAGGTTGTTTTGACAAAATATTTGTTCAGAATAAAGAATCACACGATTTGTTGAATGGTATTTCTATCTCATCCCAAATTAGCTTCGATACCAGGTTTGACCGGGTATTTCAAATTGCACAATCTTCAAAACCGTTTCCCGACATTCAAAAATTCAAGAGTGATTATAAGCTACTAATTGCCGGTAGCACCTGGAAAACCGATGAGGAATTATTGACAAAGCTTGTTTTCAACCACAGAGATTTTAAAGGATACAAATACATTATCGCCCCGCATAACTTAAGCGAAGCAGGTTTAACCAAACTGCAATACACCCTTGAAATTAATACCCATGTTGACCCACCGGTTAATGTGGTGCGCCTATCTAAACTAACAGCGGATAATGCTATGTCTTTTAACGTGATTATTGTAGATACCATGGGCGACCTTTCATCTATTTATCGGTATGCCGATATTGCCTACGTTGGCGGGGGTTTTGATGCAGGTATACACAATGTTTTGGAACCTGCAGTTTATGGGCTGCCCGTAATTTTTGGGCCCATTTATCAAAAATCAGCAGAGGCCAAAGAATTAATAGAGATATCATCGGCATTTTCAATTGAAGACGAAAAACAATTGCAAAACTTAGTTTTAAAGCTCGATGGCAATGCTGAGTTTATGAAAACGGCATCAACCAGTGCTGCTGACTATGTTAAACAAAGATTGGGTGGAGTTGAAGATATTTACAACTGCGTGGTTACGGTCATTTAAATTAAAGCAAAGTTTATAATGGAAGATTTTGACAGACTTTGGAATTACAACGACGTAGCAGGTACCGAATTAAAATTTAAGGAACTGCTTGTAACGGGGGCTGAAAAAGAACTTTCATACAAATTACAATTGCAAACGCAAATTGCAAGAACCTATAGTTTGCGGGGCTTGTTTACCGAAGCCCATAATATGCTGGATGCTGTATTGAACCAATTAGCGGAGGTGAACGGCATTGCACACATACGATATCATTTAGAACGCGGACGCACCTTTAACTCTTCGGGTAAAAAAGTTGAAGCAAAGCAGGAATTCGAACAGGCTAAGGCAATTGCGGAGGAACTGAATGAGGATTTTTACCTGGTCGACGCAATACATATGCTTGCTATTATAGCGCCGCCTAATGAATCGATACTGCTACATCAGCATGGCATCATAAAGGCCGAAAGTTCACAAAATGAAGGTGCACGAAATTCGTTAGGTGCCCTCTATAACAATTTAGGCTGGAGTTATTTTGATGCCGGAGAATATGAAAAAGCTTTGAGTGTTTTTTTAAGGTCATTGCAATGGAGAGAAAGTAAGAACTCAGTCCCTGAAATATTTTTGGCCAAATGGTGCATTGCCCGAACCTTGCGAGCATTGAAGCGGATTGACGATGCTTTAAAAATTCAATTAGCGTTGTTTGAAGAGTCGACTACCACTGGCAACCCCGATGGCTATGTACACGAAGAACTTGGTGAGCTTTTTTTATTAAAGCACGACCAACTAAAATTTCCTTTCCATTTTGAAAAGGCATACGAGCTACTCGCTACCGATAGATATTTGCAACAAACAGAGCCGGCTAGATTGGAGCGCATAAAACGACTCGCGGGAATTTAAGAGCGTCAATAAAATAAAAGAGGCACGGATAATAAATCCGTACCTCTTTTATTATTAGTATTTAAAAAATTATCGCTGCACTACAATTTTACCTGTGCCAACTTTTTCGCCGTTGTTAATCAGGCGATAAACATAAGCTCCTTCGGCAAGGCCGCGCATATTAGTGCTAAACACGTGGCTGCTTATGTTCTTTTCGTCAATAACCATTTGGCCAAGGTCGTTAAAGAACTGCATTTCAGTTCCATTCATCTGCAAATTATCATCAAGCCTTATATATTCAATATCGTTTGCAGGGTTGGGATACATTTTAATATTGTTATCGCTAAAAGGCACATCGTTGATACTGTTATAAGGCAGCGCAGATTCGTAGTAAAGAATAAACGTAACAAACATTTCGTCAGTGCTAAGCAAACCAAAGTGTATGGTATCGGCCGTGGCGTTATGGTAGCTAGCTTCGTGTATCATGCCATTGGCCATATATACAGGAAAAGGCTCGCTGAACTGGCGATAAGGAGCATCGTTCCAGGTAAATACACCCTGGTCAAATGTATAGCTAGGGTCGTAATTGCCATTGTAGATCAACGAATCCTTCTGTCCGTTTGATTTACGGGTCCAAACATTGTAATTGCTCCCTGTTTTATGGGTATGAGCTTGCAACGAAATGATATTCCAGTAAAAAGTTGAATCGGCATAATTAGGGCCGTTTTGTCCTCCACCACCTTGCCCAATGGTAAAGGTTGTATCGCCGGGTGGTATAACAAGGGCATCAACGTTATCACCACCATAACGCACTGGGTAAGTTTGAATAGCAATGGTGCTTGCCTGGTGAGGATCGTAATAAACGTTCAGATATGCCTCAGCAGCAATAACTGAAGTTTCGTAGTTAATAAGGTGGTAATCTAAAGCCAGGATTGAGCCCGGGCCCCAAACCAGGGCCGTGCCTGTTGGATAGGTTACATCCTTGCTTTTAGGCCATTGTGCAACAACGCTAGCGTTATAATATAAAAACGCTTCATCGCTTAACCCGTTAACCTTGTTCAACCCATTAGCCAACATGGTATCGGCACCCGGGAAAAACCTGTAAATAGCAAAGTGGTGTGTTTCAGGGTTTTCAACAGTTTGCATACGGTATACGTCGATAGTGCCCGGATTTAGCACAAATGATTTATTGTTATACTCAAACTCAACGCCAGGCAGCATAAATATCGGTCCAAAATAAAGTTGGTAACCTTGCCCCGGTGCAGGTGCAGGTGGGGCCTGAACACGCGGTTGCCCACCCTGGGTAACGTAAAAAGTGTGAATGGTAGTGGAATCTGCAAATGTGCCTGTATCCTTCGCTCCAAACTCAATCCATTGGCGAATCATTTCGCGTTGGGTTTGGGTAAGGCGGCTGCTATCCATATCAGCACCTTCTCCCGTTTGCAGGCTTAGGTTTGCATCAAGGCCATTGCTGGCTTTACAAAAAAGAAAGCTGTTGCGCGGGTTACCTGGGTCAACCAACTTTTTACCCGAACTGGCTGCTGCCGAGTTAGTTGGAGTAACACCAACCAGGTTAGTAAAAACCTGTTGCGGAGTGCCGCTTAAATCAATGCCCTGCGGATTTGAGCCCGTATGGCAACCGCTGGTAGTACAGTTATTTTGTAAAATACCATAAACCGTTTGATAGGTGGTTTGGCTAAAGGCACTTAAGAAAACTGCCGATAGCAAAACGAGGGTGTAAAGCTTTTTCATAGTTTATTTAGTGGATTAATTGGATAAAGATAATTTTCTTCTTTTAATTTGCTTGAAACAAACACCCCAATAATAACTACTATGGAAAACTTTAACAAAACAAAATTTTTTGCAGCGTTGCTGATGTTACTTACATCAACATTTGCGTTTGCACAAATTCCCAATCCCGGTTTTGAAAACTGGACAGGCGGAAGTTGCCTTGGAGGGATAACAACCTATAACGATCCTAACGGATGGGGCTCTATTAACGTATTGACCTGCCCGGGCGGAGGCTTTACATGTGTTGAAGCGAATGCTGCAAATGCAAACAGCGGTAGCCATGCGCTTGAACTTCAAACTATCAGCATTTTTGGCCAAAAAGCACCCGGCATTATTGCCACCGGTGTTATTAACCAAACTACCCAGAATGTTGACGGTGGCTTTGCGTTAAACACGCGCCCTGATAAGTTGATTGGTTATATAAAATACTCACCGGCTAATCCGGATACTTTTTCGATAGATATTGATATTTACAGTGGCGCCACAACGGGTACCGTAATAGGCCTGGGCGAATTAAGAGGTTGGAGCACCATAAGCAGCTATACCAAATTTATTGTTAACATACCGTATTCTTCTCCAGCAGCAGCTGATTCGGCAAAAATTACAATTTTAAGCAGTCCGGGTCAAAACGGTACTGCAGGTACCAAAATGTGGGTTGATGATCTTTCATTTGTTTACTGCACAGGGTTTGGCTCAACCGCCACCCCTACTAATGCAAACTGCACCACTGCAAGCGGTTCAATTTCGCTAGCAACACCGGTTAACGGAACAGCGCCCTATATCTACTCATGGTCAAACGGCTCTACCGCTACATCAATTTCAAACCTCGTGCCGGGCACCTATAAATTTACAGTTACCGATGCCAACACCTGTGCAAGCACCGACTCTATTGTTATTTCTGCTGTAAACGTTCCATTTACGGTTACAGCTACTGGCAGCATTACTTCCTGCTCATCTAATACTGGTACCGTAACTGCAGCAGCATCAGCAGGTAACCAGCCCTATACTTATCTGTGGTCAAACAACAGCACTGCTATATCATTAAATGGCGAGGGCGCAGGTAATTACAGTGTAACCGTAACCGATGCGCACGGTTGTACTACCACCGCGGCGGCAGCGGTTACCACACCGGGTGGCCCATCAGCTACCGATGTAGTTACCAACGCACATTGCTACGGCGATAGCACCGGCTCAATTACTGTTACCGTAGCCGGTGGCACCGCACCTATTAGTTACGTATGGAGCAACACCGCTACCAGCCTTAACTTAACCGGCATACCTGCAGGCACTTACAACCTGGTTATTAACGATGTCAATAACTGCTCATTTACCATTTCAGGTACGGTATCGCAACCTGCGCAGCTGGTGGCCAGCGGCTCGCAATCAAGTTATACATTGCGGTGCTATGGCGATACCAATGGTGGTGAGGGTGTATTTATTAACGGAGGAGTTATGCCATATTCTGTTCTATGGAACACAGGCGATACAACCGCAGTTATCAATAACCTCGGTGCAGGTATTTACTCGGTAGTAGTAACCGACTCGAACATGTGTACATCTTCCGCAAGCGATACTATTTTACAACCTTCTCAGGTGCTGGTTTCCGTTTCGTCAACACCTGCATCAACAGCAAGCGCGGGTGATGGTACTGCTATAGCTGTGGCTACAGGTGGAACGGGCGTCCTTATTTTAAACTGGGCCACCGGCGCCAGCGGCGATACTATTACTCACCTTACAACCGGTAGCTATTGCCTTACTGTAACCGATGCCAATTTCTGCTCGGCAACGGCTTGCGATTCAGTAGGATTTTTGGTTGGAGTTAACAATGTTGCCGCAACACATGTTAGAATTTACCCTAACCCGGCCAATAACCAACTTACTATCGAAACAAATATTACAGATGGTAAATTTGTGTTTGCTATTTACAGCCTTGACGGACGTTTAGTGGAACAACGCATTATTACCGGTGAAAAAAGCACCTTACTTCTTAACCAGTTAGCCGATGGCTTTTACACCTACCAGTTGCGCAATACAGTAAACGGTGGCGTTAATTATGGTAAGATTGAGATACAGCGATAACCTGATTGTTTAATTTACAGGCAAAAAATCCTCCAATATTGGGGGATTTTTTGTTTTCATATGGTCAAATCAACAAAGCATTAAAACATACATTTCGCAATTAGAATTTAGAATTTCATATTTGCCGTCGTATGCTGCATGCTTTGCTTTCAATTAACTGGAACCCCAGCCCCGATGTGCCATTTTTACATTTTGGCGACCATTACATTAAGTGGTATGGTATTATGTGGGGGTTATCGTTGTTTTCGTGTTTCTTTTTGGGTGGCTATGTTTTCAAAAAATCGGGAAAGGATGAAGAGCAGGTTACTATTATCATACAGTACGTTTTCATTTTTGGCCTGATAGGTTCAAGGCTGGCGCACATACTTTTTTACCAGTTAGATTATTATACCGCCCATCCCGAAGATATATTAGCCGTTTGGAAGGGTGGCTTGGCCAGCCACGGCGGGGTTGTTGGCGGTTTAATAGGCCTTTATATTTATTGCCGGAGGAATAAGGATTACGACTTTTTTTGGACCCTTGACCACGGAATTATTGGCGTTATGCTATTGGCGTCATTCATAAGATTTGGCAACCTTATGAACTCCGAATTATACGGCAGGCCAACAAATGCCCCCTGGGGATTTGTTTTTGAGCAGGTTGACAACATTCCACGCCATCCAGTCGTTTTATATGAAAGTGTAGCCTATTTATTGATACAGATTTTTATGCTTTACCTGTTTAAAAAATACCGCGAAAGTAAGCCGGGCATTTACCTGGTAGTGTTTTTAGTATTGGTATTTAGCGTGCGCTTTTTACTTGAGTTTTTTAAGGAGCCTGATGGCCAAATGCTTGGCCTTATAAGCAAAACACAGGCGCTTAACCTGCCTTTTATTATTGCGGGAACTGTGCTTCTATATTTTGTGGCCCGGGGCAAATTACGTTACAAACAACCGGCATATGGCAAAGTATGAAAAATGGTTGGGTGCCAGCCTGGGCTGGATGTTAACCGGTAACCCTATAGGCGGTTTACTGGGCTTTTTAGCCGGCTCGATGATGCCACAGGGAGAGAAAGATTCCGCAAATAAAGTAAAGTCGGTAAGTGAGTTTGAAGTAAACTTAATGGTGCTGGCATCGCATTTAATAAAAATAGATGGAGGTATTTCGGCTGCAGAGGTTGCTTTTACCGAGCGCTTTTTGAATAATCATTTTGACGAGGCTTTTGCCGACCAGCGGATAGGCATTTTTAAGCATTGCCTGCAAAAAGAATATGACCTGAATGCTGCCTGCGGACAAATACGCATGTACTCGGCATTGGGAACACGCGTGCAGGTAGTAAGGTTTTTGATTGACCTTGCACAATGCGATGGGCAAATGAGCGAGCGTGAAAACTACTTTGTGTTCCGCATTGCGGGCTACCTTAATATTAATGATGTGGAGTACCGGAGGTTAAAGGCTGAGCACCCCTTTCAAACAATAACCGTTTATGAAATTTTAGGGGTTACCAGCGATACGAACTTTGCCGAAATACGCACCGTATATCGTAAGTTGGTTCTCAAATATCATCCCGACAGAAACAAAGATGCCAGCGAAGAAGAGAAGCGAAAACTGGCGCGCAAATTTCAACAGGTACAGGAAGCCTACGAAAAAATAAAGGCCGAAAGGGAGAGCCGGCAAAATTAATCCCAACTTATTTTGCAAGGTGATAAACCGCATTGCATGAATCAACCTGGCCATTTATTTGCTTTTTAAAATAGCCATTTAAAGTTTGGTGGTCGTTTGATAAAATGAGGGTTCCGTCAATGGTACAGCCCTTAGGCATTAGCGTTATTGTTTGCTGCTTGATGATAACAACGTACCCCCTGATTGTACCCTCCAATTTATCGGCAGTGTTGAACAATCCTGAGATAAAAACACTTAAAGAATCCCTGGCTGTTAAAGTAACCGATGATGGATTTTGCGCGTTGTTCTCACAACTCTCGGTACCCGTCCAGGTATTTAGAAAATACTTTTGCTGAATGACAGGATAGGGATTTGCATGATGTTGCATTGCATTTGGATTGCCCGATTGTTCGCCGGCAGTCGTTATAGCATGCTTAGGTACATTGCAAGAAGCTACGGCAACTGCCACCGACAAACTGCAAACAAACAGGCAAATGGCGTTAAACTGTTTCATACATAAGTTGAATTGATAAAGCCCCTGAAAGATAAGAATGTATTGGTGCATAGCATAAATCTGAACAAATTACACAAGGCTGATAGTGTTTATTACCAGCTAAATGACGCAACTTTTATGTCGCTGCTGCGATACAAGTATAAAACCCATGAATATGCCCCCCGGAGAACAGTATACACAGTTTTATGCGTTATACCAGGAATTTACGGTTGCATACATAAACGTGCATGTTGTGAGGCGGGAGTTTTATTTGAATGCCAAAAAATTTGTAGAACAGACTGAGCCTGAGTTAACCGTTTCGGTAGAAAAGATATCGAAAAGCGAAAATTACCAGGCCAACCCCTTTGCCTACCAAACGCTGGTAAACTACCTTAACCAGTTTGATGACTTTACGCTTACTACCAATAAGATGTTCAGCGATTTGCAAATTGTACTCGACAAAAGCGATGTTTATATGAATAAGTTGGTTGAGCGAAAAATAGACGTTAAGAAACCCGACGCTGAACTTGAAGCCGTTTACGCTGAATTGACTCCGGAATTAAAAGAATTGGCCACCGGGTTGAAAAAGATAACCGATTGGGCGTCTACGCTCGAAACTAAAATGAATGCTATGCAAAACACCTGGGCAAAAACCAGGGATGCAATAAACTAAATTCTTTATTGTTTGATTAAAACCGCATTGCATTTATCCTCGCGCCCAAAGCTTGAAGCAATAATTGATAGATTAATAGAATCTCCCGACAAAATGAGAAGGCCCTGCATAACCACGGTATCGCATATTTGCGGTGAAATAGTGCAACTATCATGAACAACTTTTCCGGTAACTGATTTACCAAGGCCGTATAAATTGGTAACACTTACTGTGCTATCGTCTGTTGCAACTATGATAATTGTATTAGTTTGTATACTCGCCAATAAACACGTTTGGTCACCTGTAAAAGTGCCGGCTAACCTTAAACTTGGCCAAGTGGTTTTATGGGGTTCTACTTTGCAGGCTGAACCATAAAAAAGAAGTCCCAGGGCAAGTGACAAAACAATAAATGCCGATATAATTCTATAGCGCATTTTCAAACTTAAAAAGAAATTGATTAAGCCCTATGCTACTTGTGGTAATTAACAGTGCAGTTATCGCGCTGATCGTTATTTAGCACGGCTAAAACACCGGTAAGGGTGGCATGGTTTTTACCAATGGTAAGGCTGCCCTCAATCATAAAGTTTTTAAGATTAGGGTCAACCACTGACTGTCTCGGAATTGTTATGGTATTGCCTTTTACTACTCCGCGCACCTTGCCTTGCAGGCTGTAGACACCCGTAATAAAAACCTGGTTGGCGCCATCGGCGGTAATAACTACTATAGCCACCGCCGCACTCGCACCCTGGCATTGCTCGTTGCCCTCCCACTTGCCGGTAAAATCGGCGCTGCCTGCACCTTTAGTAATTAAGATGCCCAGCAATAAAGCGATAAGTGATAAATACTTTTTGTGCTTTTTCATAATTAAAATTAAAGCTAGCTTAGTTAGGCCATAGTAAACAACATTATTATCAACCAAATGCGCCGTTATTTTACTTTAGTATCATAAATCAACAAATATGCCAATAAGCAAACCGGGGCAGAATGAATATGCTCCATACTACCACACTTATATTGGAAAAGTGAGCCAGGATAACCTGTTGGAAGCGCTAAACGCTACAGGCCATAACTTTATTGAATTTCTTAAAAGCATTCCGGCCGAAAAGCATGATTATCGATATGCCGAGGGAAAATGGACCATTAAAGAGGTGGTTTCGCACGTAATAGATTGCGAAAGAGTTTTTACCTACAGGGCCCTGACCTTTGCACGCGGCGATAAAAACGCGCTTCCCGGTTTTGAGGAAAATGACTACGTGCCTCAGTCAAATGCGGCAAACAGAACTATGCAGGCACTGATAAATGAATATGAGCAGCAAAGGAAATCTACCATCCTGTTTTTTGAGGGTATAACTGAAGAAATGTCGCTAAGGAAAGGGCGGGCCAATAACAATGAGATTTCGGTAAGGGCACTTGGATTTATACTTTCGGGGCACGAAATACACCACCAGGGAGTTATAAAGGAGCGATATCTTTAGGGATAAGCGCATTATTTAATTTACAAATTTAACGACGCTAATGTTAAATTTGCGCACAACTAATACATGCAAATGAGCCAACCACTTGTAGGAATTATAATGGGTAGCGAAAGCGACCTGAAGATAATGCAGGAAGCTGCCGAAATACTTGGGCAATTAGGTGTTGCTTACGAATTGACCGTAGTATCTGCCCATCGTACCCCACAGCGCATGATGGATTACGCATCGGGCGCTAAAGAACGTGGTATAAAAGTAATAGTAGCCGGTGCCGGTGGCGCAGCTCACTTACCGGGTATGGTTGCTGCCATTACCACCTTGCCTGTTATTGGAGTGCCTATTAAATCAAGTAATTCAATTGATGGTTGGGACTCGGTTCTTTCTATCCTGCAAATGCCGGCTGGAGTACCGGTTGCTACTGTAGCCTTAAACGGGGCTAAAAATGCGGGTATTCTCGCTGCCCAAATTATCGGAACATCAAATAAGGTAGTTGCTGACAAGTTGGTTGAAATGAAAACTCAGATGCGCGAAAAAGTTGAAAACTCGGTACGGGAAATACGCATTGCCGGTTATGGTAATGAGTTTGATTCGTAGTGCTATTTATATGATCGTAGCGCTGGTGCAACTTAGTTAGAGCAGATTAATTAAAGATATTAAAGGGGAAAACTAGTGGCTCTTTTCCGGAACCACATCCCTTGAAATTTGGACCGGATTTTCATTAAACATATATGCCCCGTGACCGCTCTGTAAGTCATTTGACCATATACAAATAAGGTCTGGAGCTTTTGAATAACAACTCAGTATCCGTTTGTTGTGATCCGCCCACTTTTCTTTCTTGGGCGCTGGTTGGCTATTACATTTGTCTTTGGCTGCCGCAATTCGTGTGTAAGGCGCTTTGCTGTGCTGGCTCATCTTAAAATAAGTCTCAATTTGGATAATAGGATCGTTAAGGTTTTCTGAGCACCATTCACTTGGTTGTACTGTGGCTCCCGGAAAAGGGCCGGGAGAATACATGATATGATTATTTGCAATATAATTAACCATAAAAGGAATATGAGTTATTTTCTCAAAATGAAATTCACCATTACGCCAAAGTGAGCCATCCTTGTCGCGCCATCCCCAAAAATCACTGGCAGATACTTTTACCCTTTTTCCATTTTCATTTTTAAATGCCACAAGATAATGTGGAGTAGGACCAAAAGTGTGCCCAACATCATAACCATCATATACCCAGGCCAGGCCGGTTCCATTCACAAAATCATGATATGTTTTAAAAAAGGCTGACTTGCCATTCAGTAGCGCAGGTGTAATAGTAACCGCACTGCCACTCTGTAGTGTAGCTCTCTCGCTAACCTTTTCGGTTTTAGTGGCATTGAGTATCATATAAACAGGTATAACCAGCAGTAACGCTGATAACATGCGGTATGTTTTCTTCATGCTTGCAAAATTATTTTTTTTATTTGATTACTTCTCCTTCAAAACACCTGTTGCCAAATCCAGGTTCGCGGCATAATCGGTAATCACTTTCGCAATTAGAACCTCTTGTTCCTGCGCTAACTTCCAATCTCGGTTTTCAATAGCCTCGCGTAATGCAGGAAGCGTTTTTACGCCGTAACCGGTGTAGTAACCCGGAGCGTAAATGGCGTGCTTATACCAGGGCCTAATAGGTAAACCTTGCGCCGATAGCAATTGCCGTTCGGTTTGGTAAAGCATTGCGTTTAGTTTATCGATAACAGCATGGGGTTGAGATAATGCTGTATGCGATGCCTCCTGGTACTGGCTGGTGCTGGTTTTTAATGCTGCTAAAGCGTTTTGCAGGGCTGAGAAATCGAGATAAGGAACTGGTTCTTTGGCTAAAGGGGGAATGTAAGTTAAAGTCGGGTCGTTGGCGAGGGTATAGTATTTATCCTTTATCAGTTTATTGGTGGTTTCGGTATTGCTGCGCATTTCATCCACAGTTTTTATAAGGCCGGTAGCGTATTCGTTAACGGTGCTGTAGAAATCGTGAAAGTTAAATGGTAAAACCTGGGCATTGGCTAAACGCAAAGTAAATCGGCCTGCCGTTTTTGCAAGAGTTACGCCATAGTAAAAACCGGGATCTTTAAACCGGCTGTAATCATCATACGAGTCGAATATAGAGTGGTATTCTCCACCGTTATCTTCTCCGCCAAAACCAATATCGATTGAAGCAATGCCGACATGCTGAAGAAAAGGTGAAAAGTCGGAACCGGACCCAAGTGCATCAATTTTCATGGTATTGGCTGACATTAACTCCTTCTGTTCCTTACCCGTGGCATTAATTACCGCTTGTGCCTTTTTCCGCTCGGCAATACTAACCCCTGTTTCAGGGTCTTTTACATCAATAGTTATTTCGTTAGCCAGATTTTGCAAAACGTGCGAGCCGCCAATACCTAAATATCCTCTTCCATTCGCATCGGAATTGATGTAGGCTACCGCTTTTTTTTGCAGTTCAACCGCATTTGTTTCTACCCATTCAGTTGAACCAAGTAAACCTTCTTCCTCACCATCCCATGCACAATAAACAATGGTTCGGCTTAAGTGCATGCCTTGTTTTACCAACTGCCCAACTGCCTCAGCTTCTTCCAACATTGCAGCCTGGCCGCTAATGGGGTCGTTAGCGCCGTTTACCCATGCATCGTAATGATTGCCGCGTATTATCCATTCATCGGGGTGGTCGGCACCTTTCATCATGGCAATTACATCATACACGGGTTTTACGTCCCAGTTAAATTCCAATTTCAAATGTGCTTTCACCGGTCCCGGTCCGGCATGGTAGGTTATAGGTAAGGCACCACGCCAGTTATCGGGCACTACTTGTCCGCCAAGGCCTTGCAAAAAGGGTTTTGCGTCGGCATAGCTAATGGGCAGCACGGGTATTTTAAGCAGGTTGGGTGCGTTCTTACGATCAATAACTTTTGCGTTTTTCACGTGACCGTAACCAGGGGTTAAAGGGTCGCCGGGATAAAGAGGGATATCCATTACCGAACCGCGCTGCACACCGGTTTCGTTTTTAAATGCACCCTTAGGGTAAACATCGCCCTGGTAGTAACCATCATCTATTGGATCGGAGTAAATAATACAGCCAATAGCGCCATGCTCCTGAGCCAACCTCGGTTTTATGCCCCTCCACGAACCGCCGTAACGGGCAATTACAATTTTACCTTTTACATCTACACCCATTCTCTCAAGCTCTTCATAATCGGCAGGCACTCCCCTGTTTACGTAAACCAGTTCACCAGTTACATCACCATCGGCTGAGTAGCAATTGTAGGTGGGCAGTTGCTCAGCGGTTTGTCCGGAGGTAGCATCCTCTTTTAAAGGCGTTTCCTTTAACACAGCTTTAAACTGGGGCTGGCCAATAGTTTCGAGCACCCGTAATTTTGGTGTTGGGAAAAGAGCATAGAAGGTATCGATGCGCGCGGTATAGCCCCATTGCTTAAACTTAGAGAGAATAAAATCAGCATTCTCCCTATCATGAACAGTACCCAGGTTATGCGGATGAGCAGAAAGAAATTTTATGAAGCTGCCAATTTCGTCAGCATTTAAAAGGCTATCATACTTGCCTTCCCAGGTGCGTTGTAGTTGTGCCTGGCTATCGGTAAAGCCGGAGTAATCTTTAGTCGAGTTGCCTGCAGAAATACAAATCAGCGCAATAGCAACGAGTGGCAAGTATATTTTTTTCATAACGATAGGTTCTATTTCCTGACTACATCATCATACCAATTCCATCAAATTATTGACCCCCAAAGTGCGGTTAGCGGTAAAGCCTTCGGCATATTGAACACCTATTGGCACACCGAAATGAACGGCGCGCGCCTTTACAAAATCCATAAACTGTGGGTTCGAAATAAAGGTCTCAGCTTCGTTCGTATTGGCCTCTGCATGATGGAATTGAGATTTGAATGCGCGGATAGCTTCGAGTTTTTTCTCGAAGTGGGCCGAAATGTCAACTACAAAATCAGGTTCCGTATGTAATGATTGTATGTAATTGTAAAGTGCTTTGGGCCGGTGGGCTGTTTGTTGCTCGCCGGCAAGAGTAGTTTCTATTTTGCTAAGGCCAGCCAAAAAACAGGCATTGTAAGTAAGCTGTGCGGCACGGCCATGGTCGGGGTGCCGGTCGAATTTTGAGTTGGTGAATACTATTGAGGGCTGGTACTTGCGTATTATTTTTATCAATTCAAGTTGGTGCTCTTTATCATCTGTAAAAAAACCATCGGCAAAGCCTAAGTTTTCACGCGTATGCACACCCATAATTTTTGTAGCAGCTTCTACTTCCTGCAAACGTATTTCGGCACTGCCACGGGTTCCTAGTTCACCTTTGGTTAAATCGACAATACCTACCTTATAACCTAAATCAATATGCTTGAGCAGAGTGCCCGAACAGCTCAATTCAACATCATCGGGGTGAACGCCAATGGCGAGTATATCTAACTTCATTAAACCTCGTTTTAGTAATTGAAAATTAAACTTTTCTACACACCAAACTGCTTTAAATGATGATTTAAATGTTTAATAAGCAAATCGCGCCATTGTTTTTTTGTAAGCTTGCCAAACATTGGGTGAGGCTTTAGCTTTGCTTCCTCGCGTTCGTTAAACACATCTATCATCTTGAGTAAAAACTCCAGTTCAGTATAAAAATCGCGCGGCGGGCTGCCCTTTTGCTGTTGGTCTAACTCAGGCGCTGTTGTTTCGCCTTTGGGCCAAAATGGCAGTACATACACCGCAGCGGGAAACATTATATGGTGTTTATAAAAGTTAGAGGTATCTATAGCCGATTTCATTCCCAACGATATGCGAAAGGCATCATTCATATGCGTAAGCATTTGGGTAACATCCATTTTGCCCCAGTGCCTTTGGATATCGGGCGTTAGCTTATCAAGGCGGCCATTAATGGATAACTTAATACTGTCGTCAAATGTGTTATTCATACATGCATTTTATGCAAATAAACTACTTTTCGAGGGCATTTCTACAGGTCGCTGGATGGCAGTTAATCACTACACCGGAGGTAGTTTTTATTCAGCGTTTTTTACGCAAAAAAACTTAACAGAATATTTCCAAAAAACCGAAAGCTTCTCGCTGGCTTAAGTTACATTAGCCAACTTAATTTTTTGATAACTAAAACTTATTGCTGCCCTCATGAAAAAATTCTTTACGCTATTATGTGTTATCAGTTTCGGCCTGGCTAAAGCACAATTTGCAAATACAGTTACTTACTTAGGTTATTATACTCAAGCACAAATTAATACGATATTAGCCGGACAGGGTATTCCGCAAGGGGTTTTTACCGTTGCTTACGATGTAAAAGCTTACCGGGTATTATATAATACTGTTGATTGGGACAGCGTGCCTATTACTGCTTCGGGTTTGTTGTGCGTACTGGTAAACCCAACGTGCAAAGTGGGTATGGTAAGTTACCAGCACGGTACTACACTTGAAAAAAACCAGGCACCATCTTTCCTTGCGGGAAATGAATGGTTTGTTGCACTGATTGGTGCTTCAATAGGATACGATGCTATGGAACCGGACTACCTTGGGCTGGGTACCGGGCCGGGATTTCACCCTTATCAACACGCGCATACTGAGGCTACAGCAACAATTGATATGATAAGAGCGGCAAAGGAAATAGTAGACACGATGGGTGCGCCTTACAACGACCAGTTATTTTTAATGGGTTACTCGCAAGGTGGCCACGCTACTATGGCGGCTCACGAATTGATACAAGAGCAATTAGATAATGTTATGCATGTAACAGCTTCGGCACCTATGTCGGGAGCGTATGATATGAGCGGAGTTATGGGAGACTTACTAACTTCAAACCAACCTTACCCTGCACCGTATTATTTGCCTTATCTGATTTTTGGATATAATGAAGTGTATCATTTATTTGCTCATGACAGTGATGCCATGATTCATCCTTACGATTCGATATTGCCACCTATGTATAATGGCATTGTCAGCTCGAATACCGTAGATAATGTTATGCCAAACGTACCGGTTAATATTATGCAGCCATTACAGGTTGATTCGTTTGTAAACGATTCAACAACCAATTTTTTCAGGATTAAGCTGAAGGAAAACAATACTTACAACTGGCTGCCAACTTCGCCAATGAAAATGTATTTCTGTAGTGGTGACCATTATGTGCCACACGCTAATACAACCGTAGCCTACCAGCACTTTATGCAACAAGGTGCAACCAATATTGATACCTTTGACATTGGTAATTATGAGCACCAGGCCTGCGCCCCTTATGCTATACTTGGCGCAGTTACGTGGTTCCAGGGCTTAACCTATTTGCCAATTGCTTCGGCGGGAGTAACTACTGCTGCCAATACATCGCCGGTTAACCTTAACGGAACGGCCGTTGCACATGGCGCACAAGGCGAACCTCCTTACAATTATTTATGGAGCAACAATGCAACCACCGATAGCATTTCGGGATTAGCTGCAGGTACTTAATATGTTACAATAACCGACAGGAACCAATGCGGTAGCGCTATTGATTCGGCAGTGATTCAATTTGTAGCGGGCATACAAGATGAGGTATTGACCAATGTTAGGTTATATCCTAACCCAACCAAAGGCATGGTTAATATTGAAAACACCAACCCTGCTGATAACCTTAAGCAGCCTGAGGTATTTGATATGAATGGCCGATTGGTTAAAACATATGCTGTAAGACAGGGAATTAATATTCAACCTATACTGTCCGAGAAAAAAAATAGGGGAGGCCGAAGCCGCCCCATTTTTATAGCTTAGAAGTTACCACACTTTTAAAGCTATGAACCAAAGTAATAATTTTGTCGGACAGCACATATTTGCACAGATAACCACCTTATGCAGCCGTCAGGAACTATCGGCAGCAATTCTTGCGGCTAAAGCCGACCGTTATTATAAGCATCTGCGCTGTTACGAGCACTTTATCAGTATGCTTTACTGCGTAGTTTCAGGATGCACCAGCCTTCGGGAGATTGTTAGCGGACTTGGCGTGGCACAGGGCAAACTCAATCATTTGGGGATAGGCTATGTTCCGCCCCGAAGCACATTAAGTGATGGAAACAAGAACCGTCCTGCCCATGTATTTAAAAGCATCTATCAGCACCTTTACCAAAAACACAAGCCATCTTTGTCGGACAGCACCCTGCCCAAAGCGGTGGTTCAGAAGTTGTTTTTAATGGATTCCACTGTATTCGGGCTGTTTAAAGCAATCCTTAAAACGGTGGGCAGGCATAGTGATAACGGAAAGAAAAAGGGCGGGATAAAAAAGAATACTGTTATAGAGGGATCTTCCCTGATGCCCTGTTTCATTCAGTTTAGTGCCGCTGCTGACCATGACCAGCAGGTGTATAAAGCCCTTTCATTGCCTGAGGGCTCATACATTGTATTTGATAAGGGATACAACAACTACCGGCAGTTCGCTTCTTTCTGCGGGCAGGGCATCCGCTTTGTTACCAGGCAAAAAGAGAATGCCGTTTTTCAGGGTGAGTATGAATGCCTGCATGATGCCCATACGCCTAACCCCGATATTTTAAAAGAAGAAACCATTCTTCAGTCTTATAAAGATGACAACGGGGAGCAAAAAATACTGCGGCTCAGACGTATTGCCTGGTGGGATGAGAAAAGAGAAGTGCTATATGAACTTATCACCAACGACTTTCTTCTGGAAGCTATTGTTATCGCTCAGATATATAAATACAGGTGGCAGATTGAGTTGTTCTTTAAAAAGCTGAAGCAAAACTTTCCACTTCAATACTTTGTAGGCGATAACCAGAACGCTATTGAGATACAGATATGGTGTGCATTGATTGCCTTACTGCTCCTGACCGTGATACATCAGAGGAATAAATCCAGAATTGCTTTTACCGTCTTTGTCTCTATCCTCAGGTTGCATTTGTTTAATTACATCGCTCTGAAAGAATTATTACACGAATACCAATCAAAAAGAGGGAAAGCACCTCCAAACACTAATTTATCACTGTTTAATTCGGGGTAGCCCCCTGCTTTTCACTTTTTCATCCAATTTGAACACTTTCATAGGCAATAGTTGTAATGAAAAAATATTTTTTTACTTTTATCGGA
>CAIOTH010000016.1 GCA_903861145.1 uncultured Bacteroidota bacterium
CTTAAAGCGTGTCTTCTCATCATTGCCCCACCAACCGGCCAAGCGTGGTAAATCAAAGTTATTGGCGTGTTTACGGTTTACAAAAACCCCACTCACCCCGCCGGGGCCCGAGTTGAGATATTTGTAAGAACACCACGTGGCGAAATCAACACCCCATTCGCTCAGTTTTATTTCAACATTACCAATGGCGTGGGCCAGGTCAAGTCCAAACGTGATATTGTGTTTTTGGCAAGCCTTAGCAATTTCAGCACACTCAAAAAACTGACCGGTATAATAGTTAACTGCGCTAAACATTACTAGCGCTAATTCATCTTTGTGCTGCTCAATTTTGGCAACTATGTCTTCTGTGCGTAGCGTTACTTCACCCTCTCGTGGCATCGCTTCAATAATACAATCAGCAGGGTTTAAGCCATGCAGTTTTATTTGCTGCTCAATAGCATAAAAATCCGAGGGAAATTCATTGGCCTCCACCAGTATTTTATTTCTTTTTCCTGCCGGGCGGTAAAACGAAATAAGCATCAGGTTAAGGTTAACCGTTAGCTGGTTCATCACTACAACTTCATCCTCTTTAGCTCCAACTAATTTGGCTATCGACTTAGAAAAAAAATGGTGATAATACAACCACGGCCGCTTACCGTGTACGTGTCCCTCAACACCCAAATTGCGCCAATCGTTCAGTTCAATTTGCAATTGTTTCTCAACCCCCTTTGGCTGCAATCCCAACGAGTTGCCACACAAATAAATATACTCCTTACCTTTTTTGGCAGGCACATGAAACAAATTTCGGTAAGACTTTAATGGATCTTGCTTATCCAGCTGACGAGCGAACGAAAGAGAATTTTCAAATTTCATGTTATGGTTTTCGTGATTGGCGTCCCCGTCCCCCCACTTTATAATTCTTTAAACAGTTTGATTTTGTATTCTTCGCATTTTTCTTTGTGCCTTTGTGGCAAAAAATGTATTTGCTTAATTTCTTAGAGGTTCTTAGTGCCTTAGTGGTAAACCGTCATTACACAAATTTCTTCTTATCCAGTTTCAACCAATCCAAAGCATTTTTATAAAGCAGTTTTTCCTTTGGCTTTTTAGCCAGTTTTAAACGCTCAATTTCTTCACCTGGTATTGATTCACCCAATGGGAAAGGATAATCACTACCCAAACAAACCCGGTCTTCACCCACCAAATCAATTACATACTTCAAAAATTTTTCATCATGCATCAGCGAGTCCACATAAAAGTGGCCAAGGTATTTACTTGGGCTAACGGCATTATCTACTGCAGTCAAATCCGGTCGCACGTCAAAGCCTCTTTCAATCCTACCGAGATGCGCCGGGAAAGACCCTCCACCATGCGCAAATGCAAACCGCAGCTTCGGGAATTTTTCAAACACCCCACCAAAAATAAGCGAGCAAATAGCGCGGCTTGTTTCAGCTGGCATACCTACTAGCCAAGGTAGCCAGTACTTGCTCATTTGTTTGGTGCCCATCATATTCCACGGGTGCACAAAAACGGCCATATCCAATTGCTCGGCTGCTTCGTATATCGCAAAAAACTGCGGCTCGTTCAGGTTAACATCGTTTATGTTAGTGCCAATTTGAATGCCAACCAGTCCTGCTTTTTTACATCTTTCCAATTCAGTAATGGCCAGCTCGGCAGATTGCATAGGTATAGTTCCCAGCCCAATAAATTTTTTGGGATATCGCTCAACAACTTCAGCTATATGGTCATTCAAAAATCTTGACACCTCCAGGCAATCATGTGGCCTCGCCCAGTAATTAAACATCACCGGTATAGTCGAAAGTACTTGCACATCAACTTCAGCATGCTTGCATTCTTTCATCCGGGTTTCAGGGCTCCAGCAGTTATCCTGTATCTCCCTAAAAAACTCATCGTCCTTCATCATCCTGGCGCAGCATGGTTTGTGATGGTCCAGATGTATAAAGCCGCCGTAGCCAAACTTTTCGCTCCAGCGGGGCAAATGTTCCGGTATAATATGGGTATGTATATCAATTTTCACCTGCAATCAAATATAGAATTGATTTAAGAATTTGATAGGCAGAATGAAAAATAGATGTGCCAACCAGTTTATAGTTCCCCTCTTTGTCGATTGCTTTGCGCAGCTTAGCTTTCGAAAGAGAGGGGATGCCGACAGGCAGGGGTGAGTTGGCTGTTGGGCCATTTTCCGATAAGCCTACTACTGTTTTCTAAACGATTCCGTGCAGGTATAACTGGTTCCCTGATAACTATAATTCATGGTAACCGTCATAGTAGGCTTGGCACCTGCATTAACCGCCGGCGAATAATACCCCTGCGAACCCGCCAATATCGCTACGCCATTGCTTAAGGTTTGAGGTGGTATATAAATGGTAGTACCCTCCGAGGTTGCCGAAGTATTCAATATTTGCGCATAAACAGGGCCGGTGCCAAACAGGATATCAAAGTATATCACATTAGGTGCGTAATAAGTGGTGCCTACGATGGTTGCCCTGATATTGGTATAATAAACTCCAAAGTTCGAAGGGTCGGGCGCGCAGTTTTCAAGCACTTGCCAGTCACCAATAAATTTGGTTGAACTGAGTACCGAGCAGGTATCCCCCTCATAACCATTCAGGCAAAGACATGCTCCCTGGTAGCAGGTTTGGTACGAAGCACAAACCACATTTTTGCAGCTCTTCTTTTCGCAAGCCGAAATTGCCAGTAACGATAAAGCAACGAATAAAACTTTGGTTAAACCTTTCATGTTGTTTTGCTACTACTCTTATTGCTTATAAAATGTTTCCTGGCACGAATAATTGAAACTATTATAGGTATAGTTCAAAACAATAATCATTTGCGCGGTACCATTGGTGGTTGTATAATAACCATACGAATCGCTAATTGTAATGCCACCCTGGCTTTGCGCAAAAATGTGAATTTGAGTGCCCTCGCTACTTGGGTAGGTATTATATAACTCCGCCGTAAAATCGCTACCCAGGTTAAACAAATTTGAGATAACTAAATTGCTAACCGACCCACCATTGGTTGCTATATACACCGAGTAGCTGGAAGGGTTAGGAGAGGTAACGCCACTCCCGCAATTTTCCGTAACAGTCCAGTTGCCTATGTATTTAGTCGAGCTAAGCGTGCTGCAATCAGTCCCTTCATAGCCATTAAAGCAAGTACATTCGCCCTGGTAGCACCCTTGGTACGAAGGGCAAACCACCTTTGTGCAACTCTTTCTATCGCAAGCCGAAATAGATAGTAAAAATATGGCGGCGAAACCTAATTTTGCGAACCACTGCATAAGGGAATTAGTTTATTGTTCAACGAAAATAAAACAACTGCTGTAACCGAATGAAATCTTTAAACATTTTGGCTTTTATGTTAACGGCCCTGGCATTGCAGGCCCAAACCTTTAATGCCGCAAAGCAACCCGCCGCCCCCGATTATTCATCAGAAACCAGTTGGTCGGCCCTTCCATTCAGGCTCGATGCCGCCGATAAAATACCCGATGATGAGAAGTGGATTAGCGACTCGCTAAAGGATGTGGATGTATTCTACATCTATCCCACACTCTACATGGCCGGCAAAACATGGAACGAAGACCTGGCCAACAAAAAGCTAAACAAAAGTATTGATAACAAACCTGTAAAATACCAGGCCAGTGTTTTCAATGCAAGTTGTCGTGTATATGCGCCTCGCTACCGCCAGGCAATAATTAAAGCCTTTTACGAAAAAGAAAATGGCGATAAAGCACTCGACTTTGCCTACCAGGATGTAAAACGTGCCTTTCAATATTACCTCGACCACTACAATCATGGCCGGCCCATTATTATAGCCTCACATAGCCAGGGCACCCACCATGCACGCAGGTTGTTGAAGGAATTTTTCGACTCAACCGCCTTGCAAGGCAAACTGGTAGCTGCTTATGTAGTTGGCTATGGGTTCGACGAGAGCATGTATAAAAGCCTCAAGCCTTGTAACCAACCAACCCAAACCGGTTGCTATATTACCTGGGCCTCATTCAAAAAAGGTTTCGAGGCCCCTAAATCCGGCCTCATCGGTTCGGTGTGCGTTAACCCCGTTAGCTGGACCCGCGACACCGTTACCGTCGACCGGTCAAAAAGCATGGGCGCCATACTACTCGACTTCAACAAAAAATACGACGGCGCATGCGAAACCGAAATACATAAAAACTACCTCTGGGTTAACGCACACGTACCAATTGTTGGCTCGTGGCTGGTGCTACACGTAGCCGACTACAACCTCTTTTGGTACGACATCCGCAAAAACGTGCACGACAGGGTGCAGGCGTACTTAAAAAAGTAATCACCGGCAAAACTGCTTTTGAAATTTCAACGGTTTGTATTAACGTTATCACTTTAAATGGCAGGGAGGTGTAAGCCTTAAAACTAAAAACATGAACACGTGAACACCTGCGCACGTGAACACACTGACAACATGAGCGATAGTAACTTAGGAACCGGTTCACGCATTGAGCACCCAAAATTTGGCAAAGGCGTTATTGTCGATGTGGATATGGAGTTTTACACCGTTTGGTTTAAAGATGGAAACAGCACCCGCGGCATAGCCCGCGATTTCGATGGCTTCACCGTGCTCGAAAAAACTTCAGCCGACTCGGTGCCTATAACCCTCGAACACATCAAACAAGCCATTGCCGAAGTAATAACCGAAAAAAGCGACATACAGGAAATCGTGCCCATGGGCAACAAATGGCTGCACGGCACGCTGGTATTTAAACCGCTCGATAACAGCCTGCAAGGCAAAGAAATTCCTATCGAAGCCTTCTTCCACAAAATAGTTATGCTTCGCGACCGCCTCCGCGTGCTCGAGCAAAACATCAACTCACATAAGGTATTAACCGATGAAGAAAAGATAGACCTTCAACAATACATCACACGTATTTATGGCTCACTAACCACCTTCAACGTCCTTTTCAAAAACACCGACGACCAGTTTAAAGGCACCGGTGGCGATAAATAATCCCGGACCATCTGCCCACAGTAGTGGCTAAAGATCCCCTCCTTTTTTTAAGGAGGGGTGGCACGAAGTGACGGGGTGGTTAGCTGTTGAGGTTTTGCCTGCAACCGCAAACCCAAAGCCTAGCGATTGCCAATTGCATTATAAACGCATAAAACCTAACACTAAATAAGCGGCTTTAAAATCTGCACACGGTTTACAAAATCAAAAAGTGTAAACCACGCCTTTTTGCAAACAGCTAAAAATCAATTACATATAAAAAATTCGGTGTAAACCATCCTTGCCATTCCTTTGCAATTCTTTTGCAGGCGCAAACGCCTACAAAGCCCTATCATCCACCGAATCCAGGTGCGCTTCAAGTTCCTTAAACAAAGGCCCAAAAGCACCCTCATCAAACGGCGATTGCAGCTTAGCCAGCTTCACCAAATCTAAAAACGATTGGCTACCTCCTGCTTTGCATAAAGTAAGATAATCCTGCCATGCGCCTTTAAAATCCTTTTCGCTCTTGCTCCAAAATTGCAGAGCGCAAAGTTGTGCAAGGCAGTAGTCAATATAGTAAAACGGGCTGCGGTAAATATGTGCCTGGCGCTGCCAAAATCCACCGCGCTCTAAATAATCAAGGCCATCATAATCAACCCATGGGCGGTACTTCTTCTCCATATCCAGCCAAACCTGTTTGCGTTGGGCAGGGGTAAGGTCCGGGTTCTCATAAATAATATGCTGAAACTCATCAACCGCCACACCATAAGGTAAAAAAAGGATGTTCGATGCCAGGTGCACAAACTTGTATTTCTCGGTGTCCTTACCAAAAAACAAATTCATCCACGGGTAGGTAAGGTGCTCCATACTCATGCTATGTATTTCGCAGGCCTCCATGGTGGGGAAAATATACTCCTCCACCTCAAATCCCCGGCTTTCATAACACTGAAAAGCGTGCCCGGCCTCATGCGTCAACACATCAACATCTCCCAGCGTACCATTAAAATTGGCGAAAATAAAGGGCGCCTTGTACTTGTTAAACATCGTGCAATACCCCCCGGCGGCTTTGCCTTTTCTGTTCACCAGGTCCATCAGGTCATTCTGCACCATAAAATCAAAAAACTCTTTAGTCTCAGCCGATAGCTCACTGTACATCTTTTGGCCATTAGCCACTATTTCTTCGGGTGTGCCAATCGGTTTCGGGTTGCCCGAATTAAAATTATGCGCCCAATCGTACAACTTCAGCTTATCAACCCCAATCCTTATCCTTTGCTTTTCGCGTAATTTCGCCGCCAGCGGAACAACATGCTTTAAAACCTGCTCGCGGTACTTCGCCACCATCTTAGCATCATAATCCGTTCTCGACATGCGGAAATACGCCAGTTCCACAAAATTTTTATAGCCGAGTTTATGGGCAATGCGCGTACGCACTTTTACCAATTTGTCGTAAATTCCATCAAATTTGGCCTCATTAAAGGCAAAAAACCGCCATTTTACGGCTAAAGCCTCTTTTCTCGTTTCCCGGTCTGTCGATTCCTGGTAAGCATCCAAAGCCGATAGGTTTAGCTTTTGCCCCCTAAACTCCACCTCGGCACTGGCAACCAGCTTAGTGTACTCAGTACTTAGCTTATTCTCTTCTTTTAAATCATCAATTACCGATGGGTCAAACGTCTTAACACTTATATCAGCTAGCTTAAATAGTTGATTACCAAACTTGTTCTCCAATTCAGCCTTATACTTCGAGTTGCCCAGCGCCTTGTAAAACTTAATGTTCAGGTCTTTCATTCGGGGCTCATTGCTATCAAAAAACTCCTGTTCGGCCTCATAAAACGCATTGGTAGTATCAATCGAGTTACGCACTGATGCAATAGACGAGTAGGTTTGAAACTCATTCTTTAACTCATTCACCTTCATCAATATCTCTTCCTGTTCGCTGGCATTGTTTGCCCCATCAAAGCGGGCAAGTAAATCGTTATACGCCTTTTCAACCTGCGGCAAATCAGGCCTTTTGTATTCCATTTCCGAAAACTTCATATGTATCTCGTTTTAGTATTTTCTACATTAACACACCTAATCCTCTAGCAACAAATTAGCCTGGTGCTTATAATATTGCCAGTACGAAATAATCAGCCGTATCTGAAAAGCCGATAGCATAATAAGACTCCCTGTGCTAAACACCACAATTTCGGTATACATGTATTTAAAAAGCCCCCTTTTCATAATATCTGTAATAAACACCTTGGGAAAGCCAAAGTCCTCCAGGTAAAAATTATCGGCCAGCGATATAAGCCGCTGTTCGTACCCGGCCAAATAAATAAACAGGCTAAGGTTAATGGCAAAAAGAAGAAATCTTACCCACGAAGGCCTTAAAAACGGCAGGCTCTTAAACATTACCGAATACCTGAAGTAGGTAAACGTAAGGAAAATGAACAGCGCATTTATCTTCCAGTATATATAGTATATTTTCGAGGTTATGGGGTAAAGAATGGCATAAATAAGCATCGCTGTTATCAAAAGCCATAAAATTTCACGCGCAAAATGGTAGTTATTCTCCTTATTCAACAAAAAACCCATACAATTAAATATTTCTAAATGCTTTGCTTTTTATGACTAATCGCCTTAAAAATCAAATAAAAACGTGAAATAAGGATTATTCCCGCAAAAACAATAAATTAATCTACAAGCATTTTTTTCCCAAATGTTAAGGTATATTTCTATTTTCGCTCTTCTAAAACTAAAATTTCGTCTGATGAAAAACATTTTACGAGTTGTTACCCTTGTATTTATATTATCTGGATTTACAATTGTACAAGCTCAACCTGGCTGTCCTGAAGTAAATACAACAGCCATTGTAAATATCCCATGCGGTCAAACTTGCGCTAACCTTACTGCAACGGCTTTCTCAGGTGCAACTACAACTTCCTATACTGTGGGTGCAATTACATACGCGCCACCTTTTACTTTTAACTCAGGCACTCAGGTTCTGGTAGCAATCGACGACAGATGGTCAAGTGTAATTAACCTGCCCTTCAATTTCTGCTTTTACGGCAATACTTTTAATAAGGCTATTGTAGGTTCAAACGGGTGTATTTCGTTTAACACAGGCAATGCAGGCCTCCTTAATAACTGGAGCATACCTGCAGGCGGTGCACCATTTACCGGCGAAACCGACATGCGTAACAGCATTATGGCCCCTTGGCAGGATTTGGACCCTACTAATGCAGGTCAAATATTTTATAATGTGGGCGGTTCGGCCCCTTGCCGTTATATGGAAGTTTCATGGTACCATTGCCCAATGTACGGCGACCCTAATAGCGTTGCTACCGGCTTTTGTACTACTTCTTATCAGCAAACGCAAATGGCGGTTATTTACGAAACCTCAAATGCAATTGAAGTTTATATACAAGCCAAAGGCACACCGTGTACCGGTTGGAACAACGGATGGGCTATTGAAGGTTTAATGAACGGAAACGGAACCGCTGCAACAGTTGTTCCCGGAAGAAATGCTACCGTTTGGGGCCCTGTAACTAACGATGCTTACCGCTTTACCCCTGCCGGCGCACCTAACTATACTATTGCTTGGTTTAATGCCGGCGGAACTCAAATCGGAACAGGTTCTGCTATTACAGTATGTCCTCCTGCCGGTTCTACCAAATATGTAGCACAAGCTACTTATACCAATTGCGACAACTCAACAGTTGTTGTTAGCGCCAACGTTTTTGTAGGCTTATCAAATTTAAGTGTAGCCCATTCTCAAACACCTATTACTTGTTATAACGATAATAACGGCTCGGTTACAGCAACAATTAACTCAACTTCAGGCCTTATTTCTTATGGTTGGGCGCCGGGCGGTGCAGGGCAAACCACGCTTAGCAACTTGGCGGCGGGCACTTATATCTTTACCGTTACCGATTCATTAGGTTGTGTAGCACGCGATACCGAAAGGATAACTAACCCCTCTCAAATAATTTCCAGCGTTGCTAATGATACCGTTGCATCTTGTACCGGTAACACTACTAATGGCTCACTATTAGCTACTGTAAGCGGCGGTGCACCTGGCTATACTTTCCGTTGGACAGGCGGCGCTACCACAAACCCGCTTACCGGTTTGGGTATTGGTACGTATGGTGTTCGGATTACCGATAGTCACGGTTGTAAGGATACCGCCTTCGGAACAGTTTCAGTAAAAGCCCACTTGGTTTCTCTTGGGGTTGGACAGGTTACCCCGGCCTCGTGTTTTGGAGGTAGTAACGGTCAAATTATTGCTGGCAACTTAACGGGTGGTGTAAACCCTGTAACTTTTAGTTGGTCATCGGGCACAAGCACTACCGATACTTTGCCGGGTTTAGCTGCCGGCACATATACTGTAACGGCTACCGACGCTAATGGTTGTTCGGCCAGCGCACAATATACGGTTGGCCAGGCTACGGCAATTGTTGTAACGGTGCCTAACGATACCGTCCCTTCTTGTAACTCTTTAACTAATAATGGTACCCTCACTGCTTCAGCCACTGGCGGAACTCCCGGCTATACTTATAGCTGGACCGGTGGCACAACCACTAATCCGGTAACCGGGTTAAGTGTAGGTGCTTATACCGTAACAATAACCGATAGCCACGGTTGTACTGCAACAGGCAGCGGCAGCGTTTCGGTAAGCGTTCATCCTATAACATTTGGTCAACCTCAAATTACCAATGCCTCGTGCTTTGGTGGAACTAACGGCCAGGTTATTGCTCCTATAAACGGCGGCTCTAATCCTATTACTTATTCATGGTCTGTGGTTAGCAGCACCACCGATACTTTATCGGGTGTTGGTGCAGGCACTTATACAGTAACAGCAACCGATGCTAATACTTGCTCGGCAACTGCTTCGTTTACTGTTGGCCAGGCTACAGCAATTGTTGTTACTGTACCTAACGATACAGTTCAATCTTGCAGCCCTACAACTACGCATGGCACACTTACAGCTACGGTTTCTGGCGGAACTCCCGGCTATACTTATAGCTGGACCGGTGGCTCAACCACCAACCCGGTTTCAAGCCTTGGTGTAGGTACGTACGTGGTCACGGTTACCGATAGAAATAACTGTACCGCAAGCGCAAGTGCTGCTGTTTCGGTAAGTGTTCATCCAATCACATTTAACCAGCCTCAAATTACCAATGTAACCTGTTTGGGCGGAAGCAATGGCCGCATTATTGTTACGGTTACCGGTGGTGTTAATCCTATTACCTACAACTGGTCTGTTGGTAACGGCCATACCGATACTTTGGCAAATCTTGCTGCGGGCACTTACACCGTTACGGCTATAACCGCCGATGGTTGTTCTGCAACAGCTTCATATACTATTACCCAGCCTTTAACCGGCGTTTCTGCAACAGTGGCTAACGATACCGTTACTTCTTGTAGCGGCAACTCTAATATCGGAACTTTAATTGCAGTTGTAACCGGTGGCACTCCGGCTTATACTTATAGCTGGACCGGTGGTTCAACTACTAATCCTATTAATAACCTTCTAGCCGGCACTTATACTGTAACCGTTCACGATGTTTTTGGTTGCTCTGCAACTGCTTCGGGTAGTGTTGTTACACATGTTAGTTCACTGGGTATTACCGGTGTAGTAAGCAATCCTATTTGCTTCGGCCTTAAAGGACAAATTATTGTTACTGTAACCGGCGCAACACCTCCTATTACTTATAGCTGGAATCCCGGCAACAGCACAACCGATACCTTATCAGGTATTGGCGGCGGCGTTTATAATGTAACGGCTACTGATGCCAACGGATGTTCTATCAGTGCTTCATTCACGGTAAACCAACCAACAGCTTTAGTTGTAACCGTTCGTAACGATACTATCATTACTTGTAGCGGTGTTACCACTGCGGGCACATTAACTGCCGGCGCAACCGGTGGCACACCTACATATACTTATAGCTGGGGAAATAACGCTACCACAAACCCTATTACTGGGCTTGGCGCTGGCACTTATCCGGTAACAGTTACCGACTTTGTAGGTTGTACTGCAACCGGTTCAGGTTCGGTTATCGTTGTCGGCAATCCGGTAACGTTCAACGCACCTCAAATTACCGAAGCTACCTGCGCAGGTTCTTCAACCGGCCAGATTATTCTTAGCATCAGCGGAGGAACTCCTCCAATTACATTCTCTTGGTCTGGTGGAACAACTCAAAATGATACTTTAAGAAATCTTGGTGCGGGCACATATGGTATAACGGCTACCGATGGAACAGGTTGTTCAGCAACTGCTTCTTATACAATTACACAAGGCAGTCCTATCACTTTTGGTCAACCTACAATTACTAATGTAGGTTGCACCGGTGGCAATAACGGAGCTATCACAGTTTTAGCTTCTGGTGGCAACGGTGTCTTTACTTATAGCTGGAGCAATAGTATGACAGGCAACTCCATTACCGGTTTAGCAGCAGGTGGCATATCAGTAACTGCAACCGATGGCAACGGATGCTCTGCATCGGCTCTTTTCACAATCGGCCAATCAGCGCCAATATCAATTGGCACACCAACAGTAACCGGTGTTTCTTGTACCGGTAACGACGGAACAATTTCTGTAACTGCAACCGGTGGTACTGGCACTCTTACATATCACTGGAATCCGGGTAACCATACAGGTAGCTCAATTACCGGCCTCGCTGCAGGTGGTTATACCTTAACCGTAACCGATGCAAATGGCTGTAGCGCTACTGCTTACTATATAGTGGGCCATACCGATTGCGGTTGCCCTGAAGTTATACCTGGCAGCAATAACGTAAACATACCTTGTTCTCAAACATGTGCTACCTTAACTGCAACAGCATTTAGTGCAGCACAAACAACAAACTATACAGCAGCAGCAATAGCTTATAACCCTCCATTTGCCTACAATGTTGGAACACCAATATTGGTTGCTATTGATGACCAATGGTCTGGTGTAATTAACCTACCGTTTACTTTCTGTTTCTGGGGTGTGGCTCACAACCAAATCGTAGTGGGTTCAAACGGCGAAGTTTCTTTCAATACCGGTAATGCTGGTGGTTTCGATAACTGGAGCATACCTGGCCCGCTGCCTCCTACGCAGGCTGACCAGCGTAACGTAATCATGGCTCCATGGCAGGATTTGGACCCTACTTATCACGGCCATATTTATTATAACATAACAGGCACCGCACCTTGCCGTAAATTCGAGGTATCATGGGATGATGTTCCTATGTTCGGCGACTCTGGTAGCGTTGATAACGGCTACTGCTCTCATACCCTGCATCAAACTTCAGAAATGGTGCTTTATGAAACCACTAACGCAATTGATATTTATATTCAGAAAAAAGACATCGCTTGTACCGATTTAAGCGGTGGTACTTACTGGAATGGCGGTTTGGCAATTGAAGCTATTACCGGCCCTGTCAACCAGTTTGTTGCCGTACCGGGAAGAAACGGAACGCAATGGACAGCTGCCAACGATGCATGGAGATTTACACCATCTGGTGCACCTAACGTTACCATAGCTTGGTTCCAGGGTGGTAACCAAATTGGTACCGGCCCTTCAATAAATGTTTGTCCGTTAGTTCCTACTACTTACGTTGTTAATGCCACTTATACCGACTGTGCAAACAACCAGGTAATTGTAGGCGATAGCGTTTATGTTACACCGGGTGGTAGCTTAACAGTTAACATCGACTCTATTCACAACGTACTTTGCAATGGCGATAGCAACGGAGCTGTTTATGCTTCATACACCGATACCGGTGGCACTATTACCTCATTTGGCTGGAGCCCGGGTGGTGCAAACCAAACTTCATTGGTTGGTATACCAGCAGGTACTTATATTTTCCATGTAACTACTTCTACAGGCTGTACTAAGTCAGATACTGTGGTGCTTACAAATCCTGCACCGGTTGTTGTAACTGTTCCTGACGATACATTTAATAGCTGTTCGGTTAATAACCTTGGCACACTTACTGCCACCGGTTCGGGTGGCACACCGGGTTACACTTACTCATGGAGTAACGGTGCTACTACTGCAACTATTACCGGCCTTACACCCGGCACTTACCATGTTACCACTACCGATAGCCACGGCTGTACCGGTAGCGCTGTAGCAACAGTTGTTCAAATCAGCGGCAACTTAACGCTTACTTCCAGCCAGGTTAAAAATGCTACCTGCACAACAGGCGGTTCAATCATCATTGGTGTAACCGGTGGTGTAGCTCCAATTACCTACTCATGGTCGCCAAGCGAACCTAATAATGATACTATCACCGGTTTAGCAGCAGGCACTTACACAGTTACTGCTACCGATGCCGGCGGATGTACGGTTTCAGCTTCATTCACTATCACTGCACCGGCACCGGTGTTTATTGGTGCACCGGTTATTAAGAATGTTACTTGCAATGGCTCAGCTAACGGCGGCATCATTGTTCGTGCAAGCGGCGGTACTCCTCCACTTGGTTTTACATGGGCTCCAACTGAACCTAACACCGATACCCTTACCGGCTTAGCACCTGGTTCATACTGCGTAACCGTTACCGATTCGACAGGTTGTACCGCAAGTGCTTGTTACAACATTACCCAGCCATCTCCAATAGCTAACGATTCAGTAGTTATTGATAGCGTTACTTGTACCACAGGTGGTTCAGTATTTGTTTACGATACGGGAGGCATTGCACCTTTAACCTATTCATGGTCTAACGGTTCAACTACCGATTCAATTACCAATGTAGGAGCAGGCACCTATACACTTACTGTTACAGATGCACACGGATGTAGCATTACTGCATCTTATGTAGTACCTACGGCAGCGGGTGCAATCGTATTTGGCCCTCCTGTAATTGTAAATACTTCATGTAACGGCGATAGCACCGGTAGCATTACAGTTACTGCTACAGGCGGCGGTGGCACTATTACTTACAGTTGGAGCAACGGTGCTACAACTGCAACTATATCAGGTTTACCTGCCGGTACTTATACCGTTACGGCGTCCGATAACATCAGTTGTACCGCAACTGCTTCTTATACAATCATTCAACCCGTTGCTATTGCGTTTGGCAATGCAATTATCGATAGCGCTTCATGTAATGGCGCAAGCGATGGTAGCATTATCGTAACGGCTACAGGCGGGGTTAATCCTATAACTTATGCCTGGTCTAATAACATGACAGGCGATACCATCACAGGCTTAGCTGCAGGTGTTTACTGTGTTGTTGCTACGGATAGCGTTGGCTGCTCTGCAAGCATTTGCTATGGCGTTAGCGAGCCTGCACCTATCGTGGTTGATAGCGCAGTTATTACGCCGGTATCTTGTACTGCATCTGGCAAGGTTGTTATTTACCCTTCGGGCGGAACAGCTCCTTATACTTATAGCTGGACTACCGGCTCAACCGGCGACAGCACTATAGTTGCTCAGTCTGGAACAGTAACAGTAACTATTACAGATGCACACCATTGCACTGGCACAGCAAGCTATACATTAAACGCTGGTGTGGGTGCTGTTAGAATTGATAGCGCTGCTATTACCAACGTAAGCTGTAATGGCGGAAATAACGGTGGTATCATTGTATACGCAAGCGATAGCCTCGGCGGTCCTATAACTTATGTTTGGAACAACCAATCTACCAGCGATACTTTAACTGGTCTTTCAATCGGCACTTACACAATTACTGCTACAGATTCATCAGGTTGTTCAGTAACTGCTTCTTACAACATCACTCAACCAAACGCAATAACTTTTGGTACACCGGTAATTGTTTCTCCGGCTTGTAACGGAAACAACAACGGCAGCATTACTGTTACCGCAACCGGTGGCACAGGAACTATTACTTATAGCTGGACCGGTGGTGTTCTAGGCGCAACCGATACCGCCCTTGTAGCAGGAACATACACAGTTACAGCAACCGATTCATTGGGTTGCTCAGCAACTGCTTCATACACTGTAACTCAACCACAGCCAGTAACTTTTGGTAACTCAATAGTTGATAGCATTACGTGTAATGGTGCCGGCAACGGTAGCATCACAGTAGTGGGTAATGGTGGAACAGGTTCATTTACTTATGCTTGGAGTAATCAATTAACCGGAGCCACTATATCAGGCCTTTCAGCCGGCCAATACTGTGTAACTGCAACCGATAGCCTTGGCTGTTCTGCAAGCACATGCTTTACACTCACCGATCCTCCTTTGCTAACTATCGATTCAGCACATGTTACTGAAGCTACCTGCGTATTGGGTGGAACGGTAGTTGTTTATGCAAGCGGCGGAACCGGTGCATTAACTTATAGCTGGTCATCAAGCGCTTCAGTAATCGATTCAGCAGGTGGCCTTGCAGGCGGACCAATAACAGTAACTGTTACCGATTCAAGAGGCTGCACTGTAACTGCAACTTATACAGTTCCTTCAGCTCCTAACACGGTGGTTATTGATTCTGCAACTATTGTAAACGTAACTTGTAACAGTGGAAACACCGGAAGCATAACCGTTTACGCAAGCGGTGGCACCGGTTCGTTACATTATGTATGGAACCCTAACGTTGGCTCTACTTCAACCGTTACCGGTTTAGCTGCTGGCAGCTACGGTGTGGTTGTTACCGATAGCCTTGGCTGTTCGGCAAGCGCAACATACAACGTAACTCAACCTAACCCGCTAGTAGTTACAAACGCCAATATACACGCAGCAAGCTGTGTTGTTGGTGGAACAATTGTGATTACTGTTGGTGGCGGAACTACTCCTTATACTTATAGCTGGTCAGTTAGCAATTCAACAACCGATTCTGTTGGCGGCCTTTCAGGCGGTCAGTCTATTACAGTAACAGTTACCGATAGCAATAGCTGTAGCTTAACAGCAACGTATGTTATACCTAACCTGCCTAACAGCGTGGTTATCGACTCGGCTAACGTAACCAACATTTCATGTAACGGCTTAACTGACGGTCACATCACTGTATATGCAAGCGGTGGCGTTGGTACACTTACTTATTCATGGAGTCCAAGCGGAACAACTAATACCATAACCGGTCTTGGTGTTGGCACTTACTCAATTACTATAACCGATAGCCTTGGTTGCACGGCAAGCGCTCAATACAACATAAGCCAACCGGCTGTATTAACCATAACAAACGACGTTATTACCTCAGCAACTTGTGCAAAAGGTGGTACCATACTTCTTACGGTTACCGGTGGCACAACACCATACGTATTTAGCTGGAGTCCTGGTAGCTCTGTTGTAGATTCAGTAACCAACCTTGCAGGTGGTGTTGTTAACGTAACCGTTACCGACCACAATGGTTGCAGCACTACAGCAACATACACAGTACCGGTAATACCTAATACGGTTTCAATAGATTCAGACCATATAACCAACGAACTTTGCCATGGTGGCAATAACGGTAGCATTGCCGTATTTGCAAGCGGCGGCAACGGCACACTTGGATATACCTGGACACCTACTGAGCCAAGCTCTTCAAGCATAAGCTCGTTGCCTGCAGGCAGCTATACAGTTACTGTAACCGATAGCCTTGGTTGTACAGCTACTGCAACGTATGCTGTAACCCAACCTACTGCACTTAACATCGATAGCCTTGTTATGACACAGGTAACTTGTACCAATCAAGGTTCGTTAGATGTTTATGTTTCAGGTGGTACACCTGGATATACTTATAGCTGGACCGGTGGTGCTACTACCGACTCAATAGGTGGTCTTAACGCGGGAACTTATAATGTTACTATTACTGATGCTCATGGTTGTTCAATCACCGGAAGCGGCACAGTAACTACTGCACCTAACTCAATTGTTCTTGGCTTCGACTCGCTTGAGCCTACCTGCTTCGGATTAAGCAATGGCACATTAACAGCTCAGGCATCTGGTGGTGCTGGTGGCTTTACATACTCGTGGGGTGGTGGCCAAACAACGGCTACTATTACAGGCTTAGCTATTGGCACTTATTGTGTAACAGTAAAAGATGCCAACGGTTGTACCAAGAATGCTTGCTACACTTTAAGCCAGCCTGCGTTGTTAGCTATAACAAGCTTCACCAATATTCAGGCAACTTGTAACACGCTTGGCTCAATGTTAGCTGTGGTACAGGGCGGAACGGGCCCTTACGCTTACGTATGGTATAACGGTGCAACTACCAATCCTATTACAGGCTTAATTGGTGGTTCTATCGAATGTGTAACAGTTACCGACCATAATGGATGCGCGGTTAATGCGTGCGATACCTTACTTCCTGCACCTGCTCCATTAGTTATAATCGATTCAGCAATTGCAAATAACTTGTGCTACGCAGGTAGTGCGGGTAGTATTTCAATTACAGTTGCTGGTGGCCTTGGCGGTTACACTTATCTGTGGAGCCCTAACGGCGCCACTTCTAATCCTATCACTGGCCTTGTTGCAGGAACTTACCATGTAACAGTTAACGGCACCGGTGGTTGTCAGTTAACCGATTCATTTACTGTCACACAACCTGGCCCTTACTCGGCAACAGTTCAGGCCGCACCTAGAGTTTGTCCTGGTGCATGCGATACGGCTAACGTAACTATAGTTGGTGGCACACCTGGCTATACTTATAGCTGGAGCAATGGTCAAACTACTCAATTAGCTGAGTTCTGTAATCTTACAACAGTTCCAACAGCAGCTGGCGTAATAGTAACCGATAACGTAGGTTGCACAGTATCTGCATCTCGTAATGTAAGTGCTGCAGCTCAAATTACCGACACGGCCGAAGTAGTTCCTCATCCATGTGCGGGTGGTGGTACTGTAACGGTAGTTGCAACCGGTGGTGCTGGTGGCCCATTAACTTATATCTATACACCGGGGGGCACTCCAACTAACAGTGGTGCATTCGGCAACTTAGGTTCAGGTCCTTATACTTACACAATTACCGATACATTAGGTTGTTCAGTAAGTGGTGCATTCGTTGTTCCGCCTTCTGCTCCGGCCGATGTGGATTCAATCTTTGCCGATTCAACAAGCTGCTTTGGATTCAGCGATGGTAGCATCACGGTTATTGAAGATAGCCTGCAAAATGCGCCATTCACTTATTCAATCAATGGTGGTGCATTTGGCAACAGCAATGTATTCGATAGCTTGGGTGTTGGTACTTACCAGGTTATAGTTCATAACAGTCATGGTTGTGCCGATACGTTATCTGCTACTGTAGGTCAGCCTGCACAAATGGGAATATCGTTCAACCCAGATACGATACAAGGCATTGCTAACTACGCAACTCCATTAAACCCTACGGTTGTTAATGCTGTAAACCCTGTTTACTCATGGACTCCGGCAACAGGCTTAAGCTGCACTAACTGTGCCGATCCTACTGCTACACTTACTGCACCGCAGTTATACTTTGTAACTGTAAGCGATTCATTGAATCCTAAGTGTCATGTAAGCGACTCGGTTCTTGTTTACTTAAAAGGACCTCTTGTTATGCCTGATGCGTTTACACCAAACGGTGACGGTAAGAACGACTTCTTCGGACCTGTTACACATACTTACGTAATTGTTAAAGAATTCCACATCTACAATCGTTGGGGTCAATTAATACACAACTCTACCGATCCATGGGATGGTAAATTCGATGGCAAAGAACAGCCTTCAGGTACTTATATCTACTACATAGTAGGCGAGTACGAAGATCCTGCTAACCCTGGTAATTATATTACCGGTAAACAGGAAGGCGCTGTTACCTTGTTGAGATAAAAACTTACAAAATGATTTTAAAGCCCGGGGGTTCATATCTCCGGGCTTTTTTTATAACCCCTTCCGTCCCCTAAAGGGGAAACCAGAGCCGGCTTTGGTTTCCCCTTTAGGGGACGGAAGGGGCTGGCTGTTGCGATTGCATAGTTTGATTGGCTCCGTTGATAAAACTATGCGGCCTGTTTGCATCACTTTTTATATTTTCAGTTACAAATGGAAGTCTTTGTTATCCTTATTGCGCTACTGCTTATCGCCTTTTTTTCGGGCATTGAAATTGCGTTTGTATCTGCCAACAAACTCCGCATCGAATTACTAAAAGAAAAAGGCTCGCACCAGGCGCGTATCGTTTCCGAGTTTGCCAATAACCCCTCTAAGTTTATAAGCACTATGCTTATTGGCTTAAATATTTCGCTGGTGTTATTCGGTAGTGTTACCGCAAATTACTTGGTAAACGATAACTTCCACTTTCTACCAACGCGCGAGTTGCCATTGTTATTAATACAAACCCTCATAACTACTTTCGTAATATTGATTTTTGGCGAATTGTTGCCCAAAATACTTTTTAGGGTTAATGCCGATCAAACATTGTTGTTGTTTTCTATTCCCACAAAATATCTTTTCTACGTTCCCCTTAAACCGCTTACCAACGTGTTCCACTACCTTTCACGCTGGTTTATTAAACGCATAATAGGCACCGAGCTGGTTGAAAGCAAACCATCCTTCACCAAAGAAGATTTGGAGTACCTGGTTAAAGAAACCGCAGTTACTGATGAAACCGGTAATGACGAGGCGGACCACCTCAATTCCGAAATGTTTGAAAAGGCACTTTACCTTAAGGAAGTTAAGGTGCGTAGCTGTATGGTTCCACGGCCCGAAATTCAGGGGCTTGATATTAACGAAGGCCTTGAGGAATTGAAAAAGAAACTAATTGAAACAAAGCTCTCGCGTATTATTATTTACGATGAAGTTATTGATAAAGTAATTGGCTACGTCCACCACTTCGACCTGATAAAAAACCCGCAAACATTAAAACAGGTAATTCGCCCCTTGCAGGTAATACCCGAAAGCATGACTGCTAATGATTTAATGTTGCAGTTCATCCGCGAAAAGAAAAACATAGCTTGGGTGGTGGATGAATATGGTGGTACAGCGGGCATTATTACGCTTGAAGATTTAATGGAAGAAATTTTTGGCGAGATTAAGGATGAACACGATGAAGAGAATTTGACGGAAAAGAAAATATCGGAAGACGAGTTCATTTTTTCCGGACGACTGGAAGTTGATTACCTGAATAACGAATACCACCTCAATATTCCCGAAGATGAATACACTACCCTATCGGGTTATATCATCAGCGGCTTTGAAGATATACCCGAAGCGGGAACAACCTTAGATCTCGACCGCTTCCACATCAAAATCATGAAAGCCAGCGATAAAAGAATTGAGCTGGTAAAGCTCAAGCTGATACCTGAATAGGTGTTTTCGGATTGGCCCGCATAATTTTAAATTTATTTTTCACTACGCAAGTACATTGCGCACTGCTACCTTATTTTTACATTCATAAGCATCAGATAGCTGATGGGAATAAGAAAATACTAAAAAGGCTACTAATTATTTTAGTTTATTGGAAAACTTATTTTACATTTGCCTACGATGATTTTTTTCTAACCTTACAACATGAACAAAATGGCTGACGAAAAGAAGGAAAAGCTCAAAGCGCTACAAATGACGCTTGACAAACTGGACAAGGCTTATGGCAAAGGAACCATCATGAAATTGGGTGATTCCAAGATTATGGCCGCCGAAGTTATTTCAACAGGCTCATTGGGTCTGGACATCGCCCTCGGTATTGGCGGTTTGCCTAAAGGCCGGGTGGTTGAAATCTACGGGCCTGAATCTTCGGGTAAAACCACATTGGCTATCCAGGCTATTGCAAGTAGCCAGCGCCTTGGCGGTATAGCTGCCTTTATAGACGCAGAACATGCCTTCGACAAGGCTTATGCCGAAAAGCTGGGCGTCAACGTTAATGAGCTTCTAATATCGCAACCCGATGATGGCGAGCAGGCTTTGGATATTACCGAGCACCTGATACGTTCAGGGGCCATCGATATCATCGTTATTGACTCCGTAGCAGCTTTGGTGCCACGTGGAGAGTTGGAAGGAGAAATGGGTGAATCGAAAATGGGTTTACAGGCACGTTTAATGAGCCAGGCCATGCGTAAGCTAACCGGTACCATTTCAAAAACAGGTTGCTGCTGCATATTCATCAACCAGTTACGCGAAAAAATAGGCGTAATGTTTGGTAACCCCGAAACCACAACTGGTGGTAATGCACTAAAATTCTATGCTTCGGTACGTTTAGATATCCGCCGCATCGGCCAGATAAAAGACGGCGATACCTTAACAGGTAACCGCACCAAGGTTAAAGTGGTTAAAAATAAACTAGCCCCTCCTTTCCGCACCTGCGAGTTTGACATCATGTATGGCCTGGGCGTTTCAAAAACCGGCGAAATAATTGATATAGGAACCGAACTTGGGGTAGTGCAAAAAAGTGGCTCATGGTTTAGCTACGAGGGCACTAAACTGGGCCAGGGCCGAGAAGGGGTTAAACAACTGTTAGAAGATAACCCCGAGCTGGCTAATGAAATTGAAAACAAAATTAAAGCCAAACACGCCCAGGGCGTTGAGGTTGTAAAAGTTGAAGTAGAAGAATAACAAAGATTTCTTGGTAGTTGATTGATAAAAAGAGGTGCCGCAATTTATTTGCAGCGCCTCTTTTATTTTTTACCGCTTCATCATCGGCAACGGATTAAGCGGATGCTTAAAAGTATTTTTTATAGCCTGCCAAACAATAAACCGGTGAAATCCCAATGAAGGAAATAACCGGTTCAATTCTTTCCTCCGTTCCTCTTCAATTCCAAAACTGAAAAGCCCAAACGAAAGATCAATCAGGTCCGCTTTTCGAAAGGCCTCAACCAATGAGCTCAACTTGTAGGTGCCTAGTTTGTGGTGATTGCTAATGATTTCGCTAACCTGATTTGCTAAGCCCGGCCGTGCGTTTTGGATAAGATACTTGTTAGATAGGGCTATTGAAGGTTCTATATAATCAAACGCCTTTTCAGTCCATATCCCTAAATCGTGAAACGCAGAGGCTATTTCTAAAGCCTTGTAATTATCACCATCTGCGGTACAAAGTTGTAGTGTTAAATTAAATACCCGGTAAACGTGGTTCCGGTATTTGTCATAATCGGCGGCCAAATCCACTTTGTACGAAAGTAAAATTTCGTCAATTGTTTGATTACTTGAAATATATACAACCATGTGCAACTATAGATTGTTAATGAATAAGTAAGTTATTAAATTATCTGCATCCGCCTTTGATGTGCCCTGGCTCAATGCATCTCTTACATAAGGTCTATGTTCAAAGTCAATCGCCCGGTAAAGCGGGTTCTTATTGGAATAACCATTGCAGTTATTGTGTTTTTTATCATCCTGGTGGCCTGTATTTCTCCTATTGCCAAATACCTGATTGAAAAATATGACGATAAAATATTGGGGCGGAAAATTGAAATGAGCTGGATATACGTTAATCCATTAACCGGCCATATCTACATTAAAAACCTGCGTGTTTACGAAAACCATAGCGACAGCCTGTTTTTTACCGCTCAGTCTGTAACGGCAAATTTCAGTATGCTTAAACTGTTTAGTAAAACGTATGAAATAAGTTCTATTACTGTTTACAAGCCTTGGGGGCGCATAATTCAAGCCAAAGGGGCTATCAACTTTCAGGATATTATTGACCACTACCGAAAGAAGGATAAGACGCCAAATAACAATCCGCCCACAAAGTTTAATATTTTGAATTGCGTAATACAGGATGGAGAGTTTCATTACGACGAAATCAGCATACCCGTTACGTACTACATTAAGCACGTTAATATAGAATGCCCCGGCCACTGGTGGAATGTAGACTCTATGTTTTATAAAGTAGCCCTTCAATCGGGTCCGGAATCAGGTCGTATAAACGGCACCTTTTCGCTTAACTTTAAAAGCCTTAACTACTACATTAGGGCTACCGTTGATAGCTTTGACTTAAAACCTTTAAGCCAGTATATGAAGGAGTTGAGCAACTACGGCAACTTTGGCGGCTGGGTTGATTCAAAAGTACAGATAGAGGGTTGCATGAAAGATAGGCTGGCTCTAAAAACGCGTGGTATTGTTACTATCGACCGCTTTCATTTTGGACCCTCAACACATGAGGACTATGCTTCGTTTCAGCATTTTGTATTAGACCTAATAGAAGGCGATCCCGGTGGCAAAAAATACCTGATAGACAGCGTTATGATAGACAGGCCGTATTTTAGATATGAGCGTTACGACCACAGCCTTGATAATTATACCCTCATGTTTGGCAAAGCTGGTAGCAAACCCGGCATCCATTCCGACCAAGAGCAATTTAACCTCATCCTCAAAATAGCCGAATATCTGGTGGAACTGGCTCGTAACTTTGAACAGAGCTATTATAGAATAAACAAGTTTACCCTGCATAAGGGCGATATTATTTTTAACGACTACTCCTTACGCGAGAAGTTTGCCGTAGAAGTAATGCCCGTAAGCTTAAGGGCCGATTCCATTGATAAAAACAATGAGCGCATGAACTTTAAACTAAAGGGAACGCTCAAGCCCTATGGCGATATTGGTATGGACATGAGTCTTGACCCAAACGATTTTGGTTTTTTTGATGTGAGTTATGATATTTTTAAAGTACCAGTGTCGGTTTTTAATCCATATCTTATTTCTTATACCTCTTTTCCAATGGATAAGGGTACCCTGCAGTTAAAAGGCCAGTGGTCGGTAGCCGATAGTATGATTAACAGCACTAACCATTTATTAATTATGGACCCGCGCATTGGCCGCAGGGTTAAACGTAACGATACCAAATGGTTACCGATGCCTTTCATCATGTCGTTGGTGCGCGAGCCGGGCGAAGCCATTCAGTATGATGTGCCGGTGAGCGGCAATCTCACAAAACCAAAATTTGCCTTTAAAAATGTAATAGCAACCATAGTACAAAACATTTTTGTAAAGCCCTTTACCGCGCCTTACCTGGTGCAGGTAAAAAAGCTGGAAACTACTGTTGAAAAAATGCTTACCCTGACATGGCAAATGCGCGAGGCCACGCTAACCACAACCCAGCAAGCCTTTGTTGGTAAAATGGCCAAATTTATGAAGCAACACCCTGGCTATACCATTAGCATATCATCCCAGGTTTATACCGATAAGGAAAGGGAGCACATTGAATTTTTCGAGTTCAAGAAAAAGTATTATTTGTCAACCTTGCCCAAAGGGCATCAATTAAATGAGGCGGATTCTTTGCTGATAGAAAACTTATCGGTTAAAGATTCGTTGGTTGAGCGATACTTAAATTCTTTATGTCGCGATACCATGATGTTTAACGTGCAGCAAAAATGCGAGTATGTATTGGGCAATAAATTCATTACGGTCAAACTACATCAACTGCTGGAAACAAGAAAAAATGCCTTTTTGCAGGCGTTTAAAGATAACGGCACCGATACACAAATAAAGTTTACGAAGCCTGAACCCGGCATTCCCTTCAACGGCTATTCGCGCTATAAAATTGATTACAACGGCAACGTGCCCGATGAACTTCGTAATGCCTATGAAAAAATGGACGGACTAAATAATGATGCGCCGCGCACTAAATATAAAAGTGAGCGTTGGTTACCAAAGGTGAAGGGGCTGAAGAAGGAGAAAACCGAAAATTGATTTTGTATTTCTCCGCTTTTTTAAAGAGATGGCATCTTTACGACCGGTGAGTTGGCTGTTTTTATTACACCTTCTTCAACCCAATCTCAATCAACCGCTCGTTCAAATAATCTCCCGCAGTAATAGGCTCGTAAGCCAAAGGGTTCCTTTCCGAAACGCACGATGGTAAACAGTCCAAGGGCATTTCGCTACGCGGGTGCATAAAGAAAGGGATTGAGAAACGCGGAGTGCCCCATCTTTCCTTGGGCGGGTTAACTACGCGGTGCGTTGTAGATTTCAATTTGTTATTGGTAAGGCGCTGTAACATATCGCCAACGTTTACAACAATGCTGCCTTCAGGTGCTGTCACATCAATCCACGTGTTCGACTTATTCAACAACTGCAATCCTTCGGCCGAGGCCCCCACTAATAATGTTATCAGGTTTATGTCCTCATGCTGCTCAGCACGGATTGCATTTTTAGGTTCTTGTGTTATAGCAGGGTAATAAATGGCCCGCAAAATCGAATTGCCGTTATGCACGTGCCTGTCAAAATAATACTCACCAATTTCCAAATGAATGCCAATGGCCTGCAACAAATGCCTGCCCGAGTTTTCAAAGGCTTTATAAAGTTGGTTGCCCAGCACCGAAAACTCAGGCAATTCGGCAACGCTCACGTTATCGGGATAATGTTCTGTAGGCATGTTTTCTCCTTCTACCGTTTGCCCTAATTGCCAAAACTCCTTTAAATCCGGCGCCTCACTTCCCTTAGCATGTTCCTTGCCAAACGAAGTATATCCTCTTTGCCCGGCAAGCTCCGGTATCTCATATTTTCTTTTTGTCTCGGTAGGCAGCGAAAAGAAACTTTTAACCACCGCATAATATTCATCAATCAATTGTTGCGAAACGCCCGAACCTTTAACTGCTACAAAGCCCACATCTTCAAAAGCTTTGCCCAACTCGTTTACAAAACTATACTTACCGGCTTCGGTGCCATTTACAAAATCATTCAGGTCAACAACAGGTATGGTATGCGAACTCATGTGTCAGGTAGTTTAAGCGTTTTAAATAATTTTCTAGTTATGTTGTTTTCCGGGATCTAAATTAGCGGAGCCATTATTGATTCCCCCTTCAAGAATCGGCCCTTCGGCATCAGGTGTAACTTTTTGAAATGAATAACCCCTGTCGCGCACATAAAAAATGACCCCTTGTTTTAATCCATGCTTAACTAAAAAAGCCCGGGCATCATCGGTACTCTTTATATACTTAATGTTGCGTTGCGCATAAAAAACCAATTGCGGCTCTACCTGTTCGTTCGGCCAAAAAATAACATCTTCTTTAGTCGAGTTTTTGGCGATAATGTCCTCTCCAACCACTTGTGCAAAATGTGTATCAAGCCTGTAATTCATCAAGTAATATTGCCCAACCAAAATCACTACAGTAACCACCAATCCAATCTGCAAAGCCCTGATAGGCACCGCGCCCGACTTTTTAACCTTATCATACAAAATGCCCAGTAAAACACTAAAAAACAGCGAGGCATACAAAGCCGTAAAATCCTGCACCGAGTAATTCAGAAAGAAAAAGTGTAGCAATAAAACCGGTAGCACCGATAGCCATATAAACCGGTAACCATTCTCGCTAAAAACAATTTTTAATTTTTTACGCGATGCTGCCAGGTACATAAACAAACCAATAATGAGGTACACAACTATGTAGTGTATAACGTAGTTGTAAAGCAACGTCTTAATCAGCCATAAATACGAAAACATAAAGTGGAAAATTCCCTGGTCGGTACCCTCTAAACTTCCGCGCTGTATGTACCGGTTAAACATTTCGCTTAAGTAAGCCTCAACACCATTAATTTGAGAATACTGATACGTAATAAGCCGTAACATTAAAATGCTGGTAATTACCGTAATCCAAAGCAATACGTTAAACCCCTTATTGGCATGAAGGCGTAGCAGAGAGTAAATAACAATACCGGTAGCAAAAAACACCCCCAGCCACGATGTATACAGCATCAACGCAAGGCATACCGTGTACAGAAAAATATATTTGGGCGAATAGAATTTCTCCCTGATAATCATTTTAAGCGCCGTATAAACACCGATAATAAACAGCAGGTGCACGGCCATATCGCTCATATAAACATTACCCTGAAACCACATAGTAACCGGCAAAAAAGTATAAACCACAAATGCCACCACCGCCGGGCGGTAAGGCAAGCTACGTGCCCGGTTAAAACTTAGCAGGCACACCATAAAATACACAAACAGGCCGCTTATAAAATGGAATATGAGGTTGAGTATTTGCAAAGGCAGCACAGCCGGCCTTATACGCAGTATTTTAAAAATGGCAAACGGAAAATAATAAGCAAATGGCGGGTGCGAAACATAATAAAAATTGCCGCTGCTATCAACCATTTTGCCCGAAGCATTAGCACTGTTGTTAATGTACTTATCTGCCGGGTTGTTGAAGGTCATTACCGGGTTGTAACCGTATTTTTCAATACCGTTATCGTACCATATTTGCATAGTGCGCAACGAAATAGAAGTGCAAAACTCATGGTGTTTCGATAAGGGCCTGTTCAACTCAGGCAAACGAACCACCACCGAAATCAGGAAGATTCCGAAAAGGAGCGGAAAGGTTCGTTTAATAAAATCCATGTGATTTTGAGTCAGGTGTTTAAATACTACAAAGGCACCCTGACACAAAGAAAGAAAAATACTTAGTGTCTTGGTGCCTTTGTGGCTAAATTTATCAATGAATAGGGCTAATATGAAACTAACTACGGCAGCAATCTTCCGTACGAACGCGGAAAAGGAATTGTTTCCCTGATATGCTGTAATCCGCAAATCCAGGCAACCAATCTTTCTAACCCCAATCCGAAGCCCGAATGTGGAACGTTACCAAATCGGCGCAAATCCAAATACCATTCAAAGGCCTGCATAGGTAAATCGTGCTCAACAATTTTGTGCTTTAGGCGCTCAATATCCGTTTCGCGCTCGCCGCCACCTACAACTTCGCCGTAACCTTCGGGTGCCAACAAGTCAACGCCTTTGGCGTAGCCCTTATCATGCTCGTCTTCCTTCATGTAAAAGGCCTTCACTTCCTGCGGCCAGTTGTACACCATAACCGGTTGCCCGAACATTTTGGTTAATACAGTTTCATCACTTCCGCCAAAATCATCGCCGCGTTTAAAGTTGCGCGCGCTGTTTAACCAGGCTGGTATATTTTGCTCTTTCTCTTCAATATCTTTCAGCTGGTTCTTAAGTTGGTCAACTTTGCTGCGGTTAAAGTTAACCTCGCCTTTTTTCAATTCGCCGCTGTTAATCTTAGCCTCGCGCCCATCTACTTCCTTTTGCACCTGCTCTTTTTCCGCTTTCAACTGCGCAATTTCTTCTTCAAGCATTTGCAGCGTGGTTTTGCCGTTCACTTCTTTTTCGCCTTTAATAATGCTAACCGCATCTTCATATTTCATACGAATAAACGGCAGGCGCACTTTTTCAAGGTAGGTAGTATCACGCTCAATAATTGCCAACTCCGATTTGCATTTTTCCAACACAGTTGTTACTACCGAGCGCACAAACTCTTCAATAACATCCATGTCCATTTTCAAATCGTAAAATGCCATTTCAGGCTCTATCATCCAAAATTCCGATAAGTGCCTGCGTGTCTTCGATTTTTCTGCCCTAAAAGTAGGCCCGAACGTGTAAATAAGACCTTGTGCCATAGCCATAGCCTCGCCATAAAGCTGCCCCGATTGCGACAGATAAGCAGGCTCCTCGTAAAACTCAGTTTCGAACAAAGTACTAGTTCCTTCGCAGGCGTTGCCCGTTAATATGGGCGCATCCATTTGCACAAAACCCTTTTGCTGAAAAAAGCAGTGTATGGCAAAAATGATTTCATTTCTAACCCGCATAATGGCCCACTGCCTTTTCGAGCGTAACCATAAGTGGCGGTTATCCATCAAAAAATCTACGCCGTGCTCCTTAGGCGAAATAGGAAAATTTTCTTCCGCTTCGCTAATAACCTTTAGTGAGGTTACCTGTAATTCGTATCCTCCAACTTGTCTTTCATCTTTAACCACATTTCCGGTTAACGAAAGCGAACTTTCCTGCGGCAATCGCTTGGCAGCCTCAAACTGGTCGCTGCCAACTGTATCTAAATTTATAACGCACTGCACAAAACCGGTGCCATCGCGTAAGGTCATAAATACAAGGCCTTTGCTATCGCGTTTTTGTGCGTTCCAGCCTTTTAGTTCTACTTCTTTTCCTTCAAACTGCTCAAGTTCTTTAATGTAAGCCATATCCGTTTTTTATAAATCCGATTCAAAATACTAAATGCAAATAAGAATCTGTACAACAAAAACACATAACGTTTGTTTTTGTTGTGGCGACTTTTATTGGGGATTGCGAATATAGAAAAGCATTTTATCTGAGTATAATTTTACTTTATCGGCAGATAGAATTCGGCAAACTGCATTCGTTTACAAGAGTAAAATCTCGTTGTTGGCCCTATTTTGGATGATGAAATGCTTGATTGGGCAGGCAAAATCGTTTATCTATGCGGTAAGAACCACTCATGGCGGTTTGATACGGGATTTTGAAAATTCGGGAAGATGCTTAACCAGAGATTACAACAAAAATTATTACAAAAACTTTCGCCCCAGCAGATTCAGTTAATGAAGATGCTGCAGATACCTACGGCCCAGTTAGAACAACGCATTAAGGAAGAAATAGAGGCCAATCCCGCGCTTGAAGAGGGTGAAAACCTGGAGGACGAAACACCCGAAGTTCAAAACGAAACCGAACCCTCGGAGGCTGAAAAAACTGAAACCGAAACCAGCGATGATGTCGAACCCGTTGAGGAGGAGCCAAAGGTTGATGATGATATGGACATCAGCGATTACTATGATGAAGATGACGAGGGTGTGGCCGATTACAAGACCGATAACCCCAATGAAGTTTACGACCCGGATGATGATAATAAAAGCGTTCCGGTAGCTATATCTTCAACGTTTCACGAATACCTCGAATCGCAGGTGGGTATGTTAGACCTGGACGAGCGTCAGCAGCAGATTGCCATGCACTTAATTGGCAGCCTGGACGACGATGGCTATTTGCGTCGCGAGCCCGATGCCATTGTTGACGATTTAATATTCCGCCAAAACATTTCAACGGATGAGAAGGAGCTGAACATTATACTCCTCCAAATTCAAAAATTTGACCCGGCTGGTGTTGCTGCACGGTCGTTGGAAGAATGCCTTTTGTTGCAATTAAAACGCAAAGAAGACCCAACCGTTTATACCGAGATTGCTATTCGGATTGTAGAGAAATACTTCGACCTTTTTGCCAAGAAGCATTACGACAAGCTGGAGTCTATTTTTAGTGTTGATTCAGAAAAGCTGAAGAGAGTAATTGACGAAATAACCAAGCTTAATCCACGCCCCGGAAATGCCTTTGCAGGCAGCTCGGCCGATGCGCGGATTACTATCGTCCCTGATTTTATACTTGCTAACAACAATGGCGAACTGGTGCTTTCACTCAACTCGCGTAACGCACCCGAACTACGCGTAAGTAATCATTTTAAAGAAATGATTAACGAGTATAAACGAGCGAAGATTAAGAGCAAAAGCCAAAAGGATGCGATTCTTTTTGTAAAACAGAAAATTGATTCAGCCAAGTGGTTTATTGATGCCATTCAATCGCGTTACAATACCATGTTACTTTGTATGAACGCCATTTTAGAGTACCAACGCGAATATCTGCTTACTGGCGATGAAAGCAACCTTAAGCCAATGATTTTGAAAGACATTGCCGATAAAACCGGTCTTGATATTTCAACGGTATCACGTGTTGCAAACAGCAAATATGTCCAAACCGAATTCGGCACTATTCAACTCAAATATTTTTTCAGCGAATCACTCACTACCGATAGCGGCGAAGAGGTATCTACCCGCGAAGTAAAAAAGATACTCAGCGATATGATAGGTGCCGAAAGCAAAGACAAACCCATCAGCGACCAAAAACTTACCGAAACCCTGAACGATAAAGGATACAACATTGCCCGCAGAACAGTAGCCAAATACCGCGAGCAACTGAATATACCAGTTGCGCGGTTGAGAAGAGAGCTTTAAAGCCTGATTTTGTAGCTCGGGAAAGGCATTTTAATAATATTCAACGCCTTAAAAGCAGCCTTACCGGTTGGGTCATTTACTCTCAACCGCGGCAAGTCAGCATCTAACGAAAACTTAAGGGTTCTGTAACGAGGCAAATCTGAGCGGTCATGTGGTTTACCATCTTTATCAACCCACTTGTTTTCAAAACCGCCTAGCATATTTTCGCCGCCATATCCAATGGCAAAACAGCCCCAATCAGGTGCTTTACCCGGAAAGAATTTTGATGGGTTAACCGATATCCATAAAGTAATATTGTTATAGTCCTTCAAAACCTTTTCAAAAACAGTTCTTCCAAAAAGGTCATCAGCCCTTTCTTTTAATTCCGGTGTGGGGTACTTGTATTCATGGCCGTTATATGAAAACTTGCACATAATGCGCTGCTCTTCCCACAGCAAATACTGCGTCATTGCCATCATTGCTCCTAAAAAATTAGCCGCTAAATCGCTCCACGATGCACCCCACTTTGTTGAGAAACCATCCCAAACCTCAATGGTACTTTCAAATCCCATACCTATAAACGCTGCGGTAACGGCCGCGCGCTTATTATCAACGCCCGACCACCTTAATAACTCATAAGCCCAAACAGTTTCAAAATAAGCGCCGTAAACATGGCCGGCTTTATCAATCTGGTTCCACTCGCCCCTGTCATCAAACCAATGGAAACCGCTACGCGCGTATAACCGGTACCATGCAAAGTTTAACCAGGTAAAAATGATTGCGTAAATACCGGCGATAAAAGCACCCACTTTAATAATGCGCGCCCTGTCAGGTAAGGTAGCGCTGGTTACCAGCGCATCGGTTGAAGACATCTGCCCCGCAACTTTTCCCTTATCGCGCACATAATCGGCATACAGTATATAGGCTATAACAATAAGCAGTATAAACATGCAATTGCCGCAGTTAAGGACTAAAATTATCGTCCGGTGGTTAAATACTTAAATGATGTTTCGAAGATGATTTTTTTTTCGGTCTTTACTCCCCGAAAATTTTTATTTAACGAGAATGGAATCGAACTGCTGTTTGGTTCCGTTAAATACATCCACATCGGTATTGCCGTTTATACCCAATAGGTCAGATTTGTTTGAGTGCTGCCAGAATAAGCACTTCAAACTATCATCATCAATTTCAAGGCTGGGCTGGTCGTAATGCGATACCCAGAAATTATAATCCTTAAAATCATCGGCCAGGTAATCTTCAATAAAATTGATGTTGGAGTAAATGATAGGTTTTACTTTGTAATGGCCCTCCAGGTAACCCAAAAATTCTTTAAGCGAGCTAACAATTTCCTGCTTGCTTTTGCCCTTGTCTTCTTCAATATCTACCGCGGGCGGCAAATCACCCTTGCTTATTTTTACATTGGCAATAAAGTTAAGCGCCTGCACCTGCGGGTTACGGTCGGCCATAAAATAATGGTAAGCGCCCCTTACAATATGGTGGTCTTTCGATTCCTCCCAGTTTTCATCAAACATATTGTCCTCAATCAAAACCCCCTGGGTTGCTTTTATGTAGGCAAACTGAAAGTGTATAGTATCGCCTTTGGTGTTTAAAGCCTGTAATTTATTCCACTCAATTACTTCCTGAAAGTGTGATACATCAATACCATGCACCTCGTATCCCTCAGGAAAATCAGATGGCTTTGAAGTGACTTTATAATAGTGATAAAAGAAGTAGCGGTATGCGTGCCGGAAATATTTTTTGTTTTGGTACGAAACAATCACAACCGCAAGCACCAGCATTAGCCATAAAGAGGTTCTTGTCCAATTAGACAATTTCGATTTCCGCTTTGCCATTAATTATATAGTAGCAATTACTTTTAACTCGATAGCAATAGGAGAGGGCAAGGCAGTTACCTCAACAGTAGTACGGCATGGCGGATTCTCCTTAAAGTATTCGGCATAAATTTTATTGAATGTCAAAAAATCGCGCTTCATATTTACCAGGAAAATGGTTACATCTACAATCTTATCCCAGCCACTTCCGTTTTCATCCAATGCAGTTTTTACATTCTTAAAAACCGAATGCACTTGTTTTTCAAAATCGAAAGTTTTGTAGTTGCCGTATTTATCCAGTTCAAGCCCGGGTATATTATCAGTTCCTGCTTCACGCGGGCCCATGCCACTTACAAAAATTAAGTTGCCTGCTTTGCGTGTCATGGGGTAAAGCCCCATAGGTTTAGGTAGTGTATCGCTCATAACGTTTAATTTGTTCTCTTGTATTTCTCTGTATTTTTTCTCTGTGCCTCCGTGCGAAACATTCTCAACTCTTGATGCAAATATTTTTTGCCTCCGTAAAAAATTTCATCGCCTCAAACCCACCCTCTCTACCAACACCCGAAGCTTTTACTCCGCCAAAGGGCGTACGCAAATCGCGCAGTAGCCAGCAATTTATCCAAACAATACCCGATTCAATTTTTTCGGCCACCCGGTGAGCGCGCTTTAAATCATTGGTCCATATAGACGAAGCCAAACCATATTTAACTGAGTTGGCCATGGTAAGCGCTTCTTCCTCCGTATCAAATGGCGTTAAGGTAGCCACCGGTCCAAAAATTTCTTCCTGTTGCGTGCGGCAATTGTAATCAAGGCCTTCAATTACAGTAGGCGCAATAAAATAACCATCGCTGCATCTGCCATCCATCTTTAACGCATTGCCACCGGTTAAGATTGTGCCACCTTCTTGTCGTGCAAGCTCAATATACCCCAGCACTTTTTCGTGGTGTTGTTTCGAAACAATAGCCCCTAAATTGGTCGTGCTATCATTTGGGTCGCCCACTTTCATTGCCTTTACCCGCGCAACAAAAGAGGCCTTAAATTTTTCGTAAATCGATCGCTCAACAAAAACACGCGAACCACACAAACAAATTTCGCCCTGGTTGGTAAAGGAGGCCCTTACAGTTTGCGCCACAGTCTCTTCAAAATCGCAATCTGCAAAAACGAGGGTTGGGTTTTTTCCTCCCAACTCCAACGATAGTTTTTTAAACATCGGGGCAGCAGTCGCTGCAATACGCTTGCCGGTTTCAGTGCCGCCGGTGAACGAAATCGCTTTTATTTCCGGGTGCTCGATAATGGCCTGCCCTGCTTTTCCGCCCAATCCATGAACAATATTTAAAACCCCCTTAGGCAAACCGGCCTCAATACAAACCTGCGATAAAAGGTAAGCGGTGTATGGTGTTATCTCACTTGGCTTGGCAACCACGCAATTACCCGTAGCCAATGCGGGAGCAATCTTCCAGCTAAAAAGATACAGGGGTAAATTCCATGGCGATATACAGCCCACTATACCCACCGGTTGGCGTAAAGTATAGTTAATGGCCGTGCCCGGCGTTTGGTGGCTTTCCGATGAAAAATGTTGTAGCGCTGAAGCGTAAAAACGGAAATTGGAAATAGCCCTCGGTATATCCATCGCCGCCGCCAAATGAATTGTTTTTCCGTTGTCTTTCGACTCTGCTTTTACAAACTCATGAAAACGGCTTTGAATACCATCGGCAATTTTCATCATTACCATCATGCGCTCCTCTAAACCTGTTTTGCTCCATTCGGCAAAAGCTCCGCGAGCAGCGTCAACTGCCAATTGTACATCCTGCCCATCACTATCAGGCACCAGCGAGTAAACCTTGCCTGTGGCGGGCTCATAATTGTCAATATATTGTTTAGAGCTTGGCTCCTGCAATACCCCGTTGATATAGTTTAAAATCTTTTCCATGGGCGAATTCTGCAACTCTAATTTAACCCTTTATAAACTTCCTGTTCTGCCGCCATCTACCGGCACATTAATACCATTAATATATGCAGCAGCCGGCGACGCCAAAAATGCAACTGCATTAGCAACCTCATCAGCCTTGCCAAATCGTTTCATCGGTATTTCCTTCAGCAGCTCTTCGCGCACTGCCTCAACCGACATTTTGGTCTTTTCACTTTTGGTTTTCACAATTGCGGTTAACCTTTCAGTTTCAGTTGCGCCGGGCAAAACATTGTTGACCGTAATGCCAAACTCGCCCAACTCATTAGCCATGGTTTTTGCCCAGTTGGCAACGGCCGCACGAATGGTGTTGCTAACCCCGAGGTTTGGCAAAGGCTGCTTAACCGAAGTTGATATAATGTTTACGATACGCCCATAACCACTCTTCTTCATGCCATCTAAAAACAACTTGGTAAGAACATGATTGCATATCAGGTGCGACTCAAACGCCTTGATGAAATCCTTTTCTTCCGCCTCCTGAATTTTTCCTGAGGCTGGGCCACCGGTATTATTTACCAGTATGTGATAGGTTTTGTTGCTCTTCTTCATGTGCCGCTCCACAGCACTTTTAACCTTATCGGGATCCGAAAAATCAACGGCTAAATAATCGTGCCGCTGCTCGCTACTACCTATAAAACTCATGTCAATTAAACATTGCATAAGGCTTGGCTCTTCTCTGCCCACTAAGGTTACGCTGGCACCCAGGCGGGCCAGTTCAAATGCCACTGCTTTGCCAATGCCTTTGCTGCTTCCGCCAACAAAAGCGTTTTTGCCTTTTAAATCAAGATTCATTGTTAGTTCGGTATTTAGAAAACGGGAAATTAGGTGAATAAAAATAAGGCGCTAAATTTATGAATGAATTATGATTTTTGACTGATAAATCGCTTAGGCACTTAATTTTGATATTATGATAGCACCCGCATTTAACTTTAAGAAATGGATTGACGAACACCGCCATTTGCTAAAACCACCCGTAATGAACCAGGTGGTTTATAAAGATAACGACGATTTTATTGTAATGGTGGTGGGTGGCCCCAACAAGCGCAAAGATTTTCACTATAACGAAACCGAAGAGTTTTTCTACCAGTTAGAAGGAAATATTGTGGTTAAGATAGTGGAGGACGGAAAAATAAGGGACATCAACATTAACGAGGGCGATATTTTTCTGTTGCCCGCCCGTACCCCGCACTCTCCACGAAGAACGAAAAACTCTGTAGGCTTAGTAATGGAAATTAAACGCGGCGAAGAAGTTGAAGACGGCTTTATGTGGTATTGCGAAAACTGCGGCAACAAATTGTACGAAGAAAAACTACCGGTAAACGATATAGTGAAAGATCTACCCGTAGTAATGGATAAATTCTATTCTAACTTAGAATTGCGCACTTGCAAAAAGTGCGGAACTGTGTTTGAACCACCGAAATAATAGTATCCTTAAAACACCGCTTTAGCAATCTCAATAGTTGCTTCACTTCGGCTCATGGTATAGTAATGTAAGCAGGGAACTTTGGCTGCCTTTAATTCTTTGCTCTGTGCAATGGCCCATTCAATACCTATTTTCTTAACTGCTTTTTCGTCTTTGCAGGCGTCAACGGCGTTGGCTAAGTCATCGGGTATATCAATATGGAACATGCGGGGCAATACGGTTAGCTGTCCTTTTGTTGCCAGCGGTTTAATACCCGGTATGATAGGGATGTTAATGCCCGCAGCCCGGCACCGGTCAACAAAATCAAAATACTTTTTATTGTCGAAAAACATTTGGGTAACAATGTATTCTGCACCGCAGTCAACTTTATGTTTTAACCATTTAAGGTCTATGCTAAGGTTGGGTGCTTCATAATGCTTTTCAGGATAACCAGCTACGCCTATACAGAAGTTTGTTTTCAGTTCGTTCTCAGTTTCTTCATGCAAAAAATTGCCCTTGTTCATTTTTGAAACCTGGCTCACCAGGTCGCTGGCATATTTATAGGCACCATATTTTTCGGGTCCCGACTTTTTGTTTTTATCCGCATCGCCTTGCAAAAGCAATACGTTATTAATTCCCAGGTAGTGCAGCGTGAAAAGTGCATCCTCTGTTTCCTCTGGTGTAAATCCACCGCATACCAAATGAGGTACGGTATCTACGTTAAACCGGCCTTTTATGGCAGCGCAAATACCTACAGTTCCCGGCCTGCGGCGCAAAGGCACTTCCTCCATCAAGCCATCTGGCCGCTTTTTATAAATAATTTCTTCGCGATGATAGGTAACGTCAATAAAAGGAGGTTTGAACTCCATTAAAGGTTCAATTACCTTTAAAAGGTCGTCAATTGTTTTTCCTTTTTGAGGAGGCAATACTTCAATACTGAATAATGTACTAGCTGCCTTTTTAAGATGGTCGGTAACGTTCATGGGGGGCAAATGTAAAGGCAAAGAGCTATAATTAGTTAAGAAGAAACTGTTTTATTTCAAATCCATATGTTGGGGTGCTACAACTTTTGCAAGGTTTCACGGTTTACAAGGCACTTGATTTTTAGCGCAAAAGCCTTATATTTGCACCGTTCTTTGATTCATGCTATCAAGAAAGACGGAGGGACAGGCCCTATGAAGTCTTGACAACCCTGGTTCGGCCCGCGTTTGCGGATTTGAATACAGAAGGTGCCAATTCCTGTTTAGATAACGATGAATAATATTCCTCGTCTGAACAAATCACCATCCATTTTTGACAGCATGTATTAAGAACAGATTAAAATTCTGATTGCATGAGTAATACCAAGCCGACTTTAGCTGAACAAATTGAAAAACACATTCTTGTTTTAGATGGTGCCATGGGCACCATGATACAGCGCCATACATTAACCGAAGATGATTTTCGGGCTGAAAGATTTAAAGATCATAGCCACGATTTGCGGGGCAATAATGATTTGCTGTCTATCACCCAGCCGCAAATTATTAAAGAAATACACGCCCAATATTTAGAGGCAGGGGCTGATATTATTGAAACCAATACCTTCTCGGGCACCTGGATAGCACAGCAGGATTATAAGCTGGAGAAGCTGGCTTACGAACTAAACTTCGAATCGGCCCGCATTGCTAAAGAATCGGCGGATGAGTACACAGCGAAAAACCCAAAGAAACCGCGCTATGTGGCCGGGGCCTTTGGTCCCACAAATAGAACCGCTTCAATTTCGCCCGATGTAAATAACCCGGGCTTTCGTGGTATTAATTTCGACCAACTGGTAGATGCCTATTCTGAACAAGCCCATGGCTTAATTGATGGCGGGGTTGATTGGCTATTGGTTGAAACTGTTTTTGATACCCTCAATTGTAAAGCCGCACTTTTTGCCATTATGAAAGTGCAGGAAGAAAAAGGAACCAATCTTCCTGTTTCTGTTTCCGGTACTATTACCGATGCTAGTGGGCGTACTTTGAGCGGACAAACTACGGAAGCCTTTTGGATTTCGGTTAAACACGCCAACCTGCTTTCAGTAGGCTTAAATTGTGCTTTGGGTGCTAAAGATATGAGGCCTTACCTCGAAACCATTTCGAACGTAGCACATACTTGGGTAAGCGTTTATCCTAACGCTGGGTTGCCAAATGCTTTTGGGGGATACGATGAAACGCCGGACATGATGGGCGAGGACATTGAAGATTTTTGTAAAAGCGGCTTTGTGAACATTGTTGGTGGATGTTGTGGAACTACGCCCGATCACATTCGTGTGTTTGCTGAGAAGGCTGCAAAATATTCACCACGCAAAAAACCGGTGCGTTTTCCGTTTATGCAATTAAGCGGTTTAGAACCGGTAACCTTAACTGCGGAATCTAACTTTATGAATGTGGGAGAGCGGACTAACGTAACCGGCTCGGCTAAATTCTTAAAGCTGATTAAGGAGGACAAATACGAAGAAGCCCTAACCGTTGCGGCCGATCAGGTAGAAGGCGGAGCACAGGTGATTGATATAAACATGGATGAAGGCATGTTGGATGGTGAAGAGGCGATGAAAAAGTTTTTGAACCTATGCGCTGCTGAACCCGATATTGCTAAAGTGCCAACCATGTTGGATAGCTCTAAGTTTCACATTATTGAGGCGGGACTAAAATGTTTGCAGGGCAAGGGTATTGTAAATTCAATTTCGCTGAAAGGTGGAGAAGAAGAATTTTTGAAACAGGCCCGTTTAATTAATCGCTACGGTGCCGCTGTAATTGTAATGGCTTTTGACGAAAAAGGCCAGGCCGATAGTTACGAGAGAAGAATTGAAATTTGTGAACGCAGCTATAAATTGCTAACCGAAAAAGTTGGCTTCCCGGCAGAGGATATCATTTTC
>CAIOTH010000017.1 GCA_903861145.1 uncultured Bacteroidota bacterium
AGAGGAGAAATTGAAAAGTATTCAATTCATTAAGAGTGAATTGCTCTACCAACTGAGCTACGAAGTCGTTTTAACGGGACGCAATAATAACTTTCATTTCGCTATTTTTCAAACGTACCAATAACTAAGTTCAAATTTCAGCAAATTGTCTAGCATTCTTCGGTTTTGCAGGAAAGGTCCCCACGCTCGGTTTCAAGGGTAGCGTGTTGTATATTTTGGTGCTCTAATTGGTGCTTTATTTTTTCCTTTAGTGCTTGCTCATCAGCGGCGCTCATGGTTTCTTCAATAACAATGTGTGCGGTTAGGGCATTAACAGTGGTACTTAACGCCCAAATATGGATGTGGTGTATCCCCCTAACACCGGGCATTTTTAGCAGTCCAGCTTTTACTTTGTCCATATCAACATTGCGTGGCACCGCATCAAGTGAAAGTCGCAGGCTATCAGTCAGCAAACTCCATGTACCGTATAATATCACCACCATAATTACAAGGCTCACAACGCTATCTAACCGGTACAAATGGGTGTAATAAATAATAACTCCGGCGATAACCACTCCCAACGAAACCACTGCATCGCTGGCCATGTGCAGGTAAGCGCCTTTAACGTTCATATCGTGGTCTTTATCACGCAAAAACATCAATGCGGACAGCGTATTGATGACAATTCCAATAGCGGCCACCACTGCAACGGTCGAACCATCGGTCGGTTCTGGCTTCAACAAGCGATGAATTGCCTCATAACCCACACCGCCAATACCCACTAGCAGCACTACCGCATTTACGAGAGTAACCAGTATTGTAGTTTTGCTGTATCCATAGGTAAACTGCTTATCGGCTTTAACCTTGCTTAAGCGGAAGGCAATAAGCGATAGCGCCAATGCAGCCACGTCAGCAATGTTATGCCCGGCATCTGTAAGTAAGGCAAGCGAATTTGTCGCAAAGCCCGCTACCAACTCAATCAAAACAAAAGCAGAGTTAAGCACAATGCCGATAATAAAGGCTCTGTTTAGATTAGTTAAAACCGGTGCGTGATGGTGGTGGCCAGCGTGATCGTGGTGTTGGTGCTCTTCGTGATGATGGTGGTGCGCCATATTCGCCGTTTGATTTAAAAATTTAAAAAATAAGTTGTGAGGCCCACCAGAATAAGGACGGCCCCAATAATAGCTTTTTCATTTTTCTCTAAAAACTGCCAGTTAAATCGGTTAATTCCCTCCATAGCCAGTGCAACATAAGCTACCATTGCAACTACGGTAACTACCAAATATACGATTGAAACTACCAAAATACCCGGCCAGCCAAAGGTGCCGGCAGTAAAGTAATATGATTCTAATTCGACACAGGGAGAAAAAAACATGCCAATGCTTAATGACAACACAACGGTTGCGAAAGGCGTATTAGGTGCAGGTTGTTCATCAAAATGATGATGATGCCCGTGCCAAAAAAAATTACGGCCAATATACACCAAGCCAAACAAAACCAATATTGCGGGTGCCGCTATACTCGAAATATAATGATATGATGAGGCCAGCTTATAACCCGCCCAACCAACTATTATGCCAATAAGAATGGTACTGGCCACATGTGCAAATCCACTGATAGCAGTGGCCCAAAGTGTAGTGCTTTTGTTCCACCTCTCAACCTTACCAATGGCCACCATAGGCAGCCAGTGATTAGGTATTGTAGCGTGAATGATACTTAAAATAAGACTACTGACAATAATATGGAACATGTTCCAGGTAAAGATACAAAATGCATTTTACCGCCCCGGTTATGCCAATGAAAAGCCAAAGCCTATTCAACTACGAGTTTCTTAACCATACTCTCAGCAACGCGAACCAGGTAAATACCTTTAGCCAAACCAACGGTTTGCAATTGGAACCTGTTGCTTGTAATTTGTTGGCGCGAGATAGTTCTGCCAACAGCATTGGTTAATTCCAGCGTAGTGCCAACCAGGTTATCGTTAACGCATATTGTGGTGTAACCATGAGCAGGGTTTGGGTAAATTGCCAGGAAGTCTTCGGCAGCAGGAACCTCATCAACACCAACCGTTGATTGAGCACCGGTAGCTGTTTGCACCTTAACTACCCAAAAATCGCTGGCGCCGTGGTTACCAGTAACGTTACCGTCGGTTGATGATGTATAACCGACTTCCACAACGTTGGAGTCGGCAGTTTCAACCAGGTCATAGCCACCATCGTTACCTGTTCCACCAAAAGCGTTTTGCCATGAAACCGGGGGATAGCCACTTGATTTAACCTCGTAAGTCCATAAGTCGAAAGTATTACCACTGGCATCGTGTTGACCACTGACTGTACCCGGATTATTTGAGTTTGATGCGCCGGTAGTAACCATGTGCCCGTTACGAAGTATGATTATGCTACGGCCAAATTCGTTTTTAGTACCTCCATAGGTATTTTGCCAGTTCATGTTTCCGCCAGTCATATTTATTAACCAGTTATCGGCGGTACCGCTACTTCCTCCAAAATTTCCGCTTACGTTGTAATCATTAGCCTGGGTATATCCCTGCATAAAATAGGTACCGGTAGATGTTTGAACCACAGAGTAGGCTTCGCTGCCATTGGTACCACCCATGCATCCCTCCCATACAAGCGCGCCAACGCTGTCAACCTTCAAAGCCCAGTAATCAGGATTAGCAGTAGCCGGTATAAAGCTGCCACGGCTTACATCGCCATCCGTGCTGTACGAATCGCCAACAACAACAAAATCATCATCGCTGGTTTGAATTACGCATCTTGCGTCATCCTGTTTGGTACCACCAAAATTTTTCTGCCATTGAATAGTGCCGGATGAATTTAATTTTACAATCCATGCATCGGCCGTAGCACCGGTATTATCATGGTTACCGGCTACATCACTATCGTTTGAATAGGTATTTCCGGCAACAATATAACCACCGTCACGTGTTTGCTTTATTGACTGGGCATAATCGTTTTTGCTACCTCCCAAAGTTTTTTGCCATTGTATGGAACCGGAATTATCGATTTTGATAACCCAAAAATCAGCCGCACCACCTGCTGCACCATGCAAACCGCTAACATCACCATCGTTTGAATTGGTCCAACCCGCAATTACCGCACCGCCATCAGTAGTTGCGCAAATAGAATTTGCCTGATCGGTATGGGTTCCACCAAAGGCTTTTTGCCAAACCAGCGAGCCAGTGGCACTTACCTTAATAACCCAAACATCCGAAAAGTTACCTGAAGGATTGTGGTTACCGGTAACGTTACCATCATTAGAATAAGTAACACCTGCCACATAAAAACCGCCATCTGTAGTATTAGCAACGCTTCTTGCACTATCATTACCACTTCCGCCAAAACATTTTGCCCACTGCAAACTACCTGCCTGCGCCATGGTAGACAATGAAATTACAGCACTAATAAAAACAAGGTACATCTTCTTCATAGAAATATTTTATAATTAATAGGTAACGGGGCTAAAATAAAGAAAAGTTTGACAATGGGATGTTAATGTACGGTTGCGCTAATGTGCCAAAGGCAGTTTCGAAGAAATCATGCAAAATACCGGCTATTCAACCACAAGTCTTTTTATAATTGTATTATTATCACTCGACATAACCTTAATCAAATACAAGCCATTGGCCCATGTATTTGTTTTAATTCGGAATTTTGACGCAATGATTTGTTGGCTTAAAATACTCCTGCCTATTGCGTCATTTACTTCCAGCCAACCACTTACAAAATTATCGCCCACGCTTATCGTCGCAAAATCTTTAGCAGGATTTGGATAAACAGAAAACAGCGAAGGGTCAGTTTTCAATACTCCGGTAGTTACCGGTGGTAAGCCGCAGCTATCAGGATTGTAGTTGCTGCACAATGTAAAAGTATCAATAGCAGGGCTACTATTAGTCACTACGCCTGAGTCTATAATGCATTTAACAGCAGTATGTGTAAAGTTGAGGTTAACAATACGTTTTAAAACCGGCAGGCAATGCAAACTGGTATCGTACATAGTTATAAAAGTATTCATGCTATCGGGCAGCACCGGTATTAACGATAACTGCATGTTAAAACCGCAATCGAGATAGGTTAAGTGACCCGGTAAATCAGGTAACGCCCCCAGTTGATTATCGTTGCAATACAGGCTTTGCAAACTTAATGGCAAAGCCGGTAGATTTGTAAGGCGATTATATCCGCAATTAAGCAGCTGTAACTGCCCGTGCAAGATTGGCAGAGCAGTTAGTAAATTAAAATTGCAAAGCAATGTTTGTAACGATTGAGGCAAGGCCGGCATAGAAGAAATGCTATTGATACCGCAGTTTAAATAAGTTAAGCCGGCTGGTAAAGCGGGCATAACCGTAAGGTGGTTTTGTTGGCAATACAGTTTTTGCAACGTGCCAGGCAAGGCAGGTATAGAATCAATACCATTATTCGAACAGAACAAAGTTACCAGCCCCGACGGAAGCGTCGGCATACTCGTTAAAGCATTTGAACTGCAATTTAAATCGGTTAAAGCTGAAGGTAACGCCGGTAACGTAAACAACGAATCGCCGAAACAGGTTAAAGTTTGCAGTCCTGCCGGCAATGCGGGCAACGCATAAAGCACATTATAGGTGCACGATAAATTTTGTAGCGAATTAGGCAATGCCGGCAGGCCGTTTAGGTAGTTAAAATCGCAAATTAAACTTTGCAGGGTAGAGGGCAACGCCGGCAAACTATAAAATCCATTTTGCCCGCACGAGAATTGCTGCAGGTTGGGGGGCAACGCGCTAACCGACGATATAAAATTATTAGTACACACCAGGCTTTTTAAACCGGTTGGCAACGCGGGCATAATCGACATTTGGTTATTAGCGAAATTGAAACTGACTAACGATGCAGGCAGCTGAAAAGTTGTATAAAGCGAATCGCCGGAACAGGCAAGGGTTGCAAGATTTTTAAAATATTGAACTCCGGTAAGGTCATATATAGGGGCTCCATTACAATTGATAGTTGTTGTGGTTAAAACAGCGCTACAAGTTGTATCTAGTTGGTTGCCGTTAAGACAAGCAGCAAAACCATGTCCCTGCAGCCATGTAACAAAACCTGCATCAGGTATATTTACATATTGTGCCTTGCAGGGATTAAAAACAACCAAGCCAACTAACAAAAGCCCCAGGTATACCTTTTTCATACTCCATGATTTTTGTGGCTACAAGATAGTGGTTGTTTCATTCACGTTGAAATATATTATACAACAGACTTTTGTAAGGTGTCTATTTCAAAGCATATTGAAACCTGATAAATCCTTTTATCCCTTGGGTGGTTGAATGAGCATAACTTGTATAAAATAAAAAGCTCTACCAAGTTTATCGTGGAGCTTTCATTCGCTACCATATTACTACATACCGGGTCGCTTAATTTGTTTACCTGCAAGGTGCTGTTTCCACAAATTCCAATAATGATCGTGCCATCCTTTGGCAAGATGACCAGCGTGTTCATCGGGCACATTAGCGTGAATGGCATGCATCACTACATCCTTTCCCCTTGGCTCTATCATTATGCTAAAAAACGAATCAGGAGATTCAGACGTCCAATCGCTACCGCGCCAGGTTTGAGTAAAGAGTTTATCTTTTATTGCATGAATAGTATTACCGGTTATATAACCATCCCACGCTGAAAAAGGTGCACCCGGCTTTGTAGAAACTTTTACCGAAGACCCGGCTATGGTTGAATGCAATTTCACATTTGCATAAAGCGCGTATACTTTTTCGGGTTTCGTATTTTTAAACGTTATCCTTTGAACTATATTTTTTGCCATAAAAGTTGATTTAGAACTTAAAATAACGAAAAGAATTATTAAGACAATCTTATTTCTTAGCCATTCTAGCACTTCATTAAAAAATTGTATATTCAAATTCAAATCCCCTGTTATATGCAAAAATTTTACACGCTTTTAATATTCGCTTTTGCAGCTGCAAGCTTAAACGCTCAAATTACCCAACCCTTACAACCAACAACCGGCCCGGGCTCTAACAATTTGAATTATACCGGGGCTACTCTGTATGATTACGGCACCAACGCAAATGCCGATGGCTTTTGGTTGTTTGAACCAACCGGCCCAACGCCCGACTCGGCCAACGTAGTTGTGTTTATACATGGCTGGGGCGAAACCAATCTTAAATTTTACGGAGCATTTATTGACCGTATTGTGCGTGCAGGCAACATTGTTATTTGCCCGCGCTACGAAAAAACTGTCGATACTGTTTATGGCACTTATACTGATAGTTGTGCGCGCGGAATACAACTGGCGCTCGAGGTTTTGCAAACTGCCGGCCACGTAAAGCCGCGCCTGTATAATTACTTTGTGCTGGGCCATAGTATGGGTGGCGTGCTTACCGCAAACATGAGCACGCTTTATAACCACTACGGTTTGCCAAAACCGCTGGCAGCGTTTTCGATGGAGCCCGGCGCTAACATTACTGATCTGCTTTTGGCCAATTACGACGGATTTCCGGCTGATGTGAAATATTTGATTGCCATAGGCCATGATGACGCAATAGTTGATTCAACGGCGGGTAAAATTCTTTTTTACCAAACCACGGCGGTGCCCACCTCGCATAAAAATTTAGTGTGCCAGTATGCCGATAGCCACGGCACACCGGTCATAACTGCAACGCATTTCGAGCCGTGCTCGATAACCAGCAATAGTCTTTACGACGATGGCGAATCAAATATTGTAACGCTGGTAAGTAGTGGGGTACCGCCCGATGTTGTTGACTTTTATTGTTACTGGAAGTTATGGGATGCTCTTTACAGGTGCGCCCTTAGCGGCACTGACTGCGACATTGCTTTTGGTGATACATACGCGCAAAAATATATGGGCACCTGGAGCGATAGCACACCAATCACTCCGTTGTATGTAATACCCAACGGACCAACCGCTGTTAATGTGGTAAAGGAGGCCAACAGCGTAGCGATATTTCCTAACCCCGCCGGCCGCGGCAGCTTTGAGTTGAGTGTAATGAAGACCGAAGGCTCACCAGTGCTTGAGTTGTTTGATGTAAATGGTCGCCAAATAATGCAGCAACAAATTGTAGCGAATAATACAGCCATTAAACACCAACTTTCACCAGGTATGTATTTTTACCAGGTGCAGAATACAGTTGATGGCGTTATTGCGAAAGGGAAACTGGTGGTGCAATAAAGTTCAAAAATGATTCTCCCTTTTGTGCACTTTGTGATAACCTTTGTATGTTTAGTGGATAATAATTTACAGGAGTGTTTATGATAGCGAAATTCCGGGCTAAGGTTTTAAAGATTCTACCCATTCCGGAAGAGGAGTGCGATGCCTATTTTAAAGAAGTAAGGCAAACCAAAAACCTTGCAGCTAAAGAATATTTTGTACGCGAAGGCGAAGTTTGCCGCGAAATGACGTTTGTTAACCATGGCGTTTTACGAATGTTTTACACGACGGAAGACGGAAAGGAAATTAACACCCGCTTTTTTTTCGAGGATGATTTTGTGGCGGCGTTTCAAAGTTTTCTTACACAAAGACCGGATAGATATTCCATACAGGCTTTAAAAGATTGCGAGCTGGTAACTATACCTTTTACCAGGTTGCTGGATGCCTATAACAACTCTTCGCTTTGGGGCAAGTTTGGAAGAATAATTGCCGAAAAAAGCTACATCAGTGCCGAACAGTATACCGAAAGTTTATTGTTTTATAATTCAGAAGAGCGCTATTTAAAGCTTCTTAAAGCCCATCCCAAAGTTTTTGAACAAGTGCCGCTTTACCATATAGCCTCGTACCTGGGTATTGAGCGAGAAAGCCTTAGCCGGCTACGCAAAAAACTTGCTATGCATGTCGAGAATGTGACCTAGGTCAATTAGTTTTTAATTGTGAATACTGTGCTTTGTGTCATTCAAATTTAAAACCCAAAGCCATGACACAACAGGAAATTATTGAAAAACTGCGCTTTACTTTTTCAGAAGTAGAAAAAAACGGATACTTTTTTACAGCGGATACTTTTTTCAAACGACCCCGTCCTGAAAAATGGTCGGCGGCAGAAAATGTCCAGCATCTTTTTTTATCTGCAAAACCGCTGGTGGGTTTGTTTGGCAAACCTGACTTTATAAAACAGCAATGGGGCGAAAGCAACAGGCCATCAACCAGCTATGACAAAGTAGTAAATGTATATCTTGAAAAAATTGGCAACCTGGGTACAGCTGTGCCCGCCTGTGTACCAGATGGTTTGTGCTCAACACAAACAGAACAATTGGCAAATTTGCACGCGATACACTCAAAATTTATTGAACGGGCTTCAAACCTTTCGGAGGAGGTTCTTGATAACAATCAAATACCGCATCCTTTAATAGGACTGCTAACGGTTAGAGAGTTTTTGTATTTTACTCATTATCATACTCAAAGGCACAACGATACTATAACACGACTGTTACGAAACTAAAGTTATTCAAACTTGTCGCTAATCTATTCTGTGAAAACCGTATTGGTCGGCAACTACGTGATGGCTTAAGGTGCGTGAGTATGCGCTAAAATACCCCAGTGCATTGTTTGAAAAGTTAGAAACCGGGTTGGCCGGTGCCGCGCTTAAATTACTCAGGGTAGAATTATTAAGCGTATACCAATAGTTATACATAGGTTGGTCAATGGCATCAAGCTCTACTTGCACGGTATCATGCAGGTTAATAAAAAAGTCGGGGCTTATATATTCTTGCGCGGTTAATCCATTGTCAAACTGATCGTTAATCGGATTTGTTTTTGACTGCTTTTTGTTGTTTACATACAAAAATGCGTTGTAATAGTTGGTTATACCCGCTGGGTCATGAAATTGGCAGTATGGCGACCAAAATTGCTTGCCGCCAAAAGCAAATACCTGTATACCTGCCGAATCGACCTGCACCGGTGGGTTTAATGTGCTTGCGGCATCGTATTCCTTACCATCAACGATAACAGACAAATGATATGTGCGGCCCACCACCCCTGCCATTGTTTGGGTAGCATATAAGCCGGGATAATAAAAAGGGATTAAAGAATCGCGGTTGCCGGCATTATCGGTCAGTATAAGTTTTGCATCGGTAACGGGTACAAGTGTATTGCTATCGTAAAAGGTAATAGTTCGCGAGACAACAACGTAGTAAGGGCCGGGGTCGCTATTAATATTGCCCTCTATTACCACAAGCCCGGCGGCACTTTTAAGGTCGAGATGTATATCTTTCTTGCACGATACGCAAACAATTGAAGCTATAACTGCTAATAGAAGAATTCGTTTCATAGTCAGGCTTTAATTTGCTTTCTCCTTTTTAAGGTACGTAAATTTAAAATTGTAAGTTACCGATGGCACTATTCTGAATAACGATAGCTGTTGACTTGTTGATTGGCCGGTGAAGGCATCATCGGCACTGAAACTTATCTGGTATGCGTTCTCGCGCGCATAAACATTATACACCGAAATATTAAGGTCGTGCTCCCACATTTTGTGCTTTTTCAAAACAAAGGTTGCTCCAATATCTAACCTGTGGTACGGCGGAAACCTATCGGAATTACGTGGCGGATAATATTGTACCCAGCTGCCATTAAGCTGGTACTTGCCCGCCGGATAAGTAACTGCATTGCCAGTACTGTAAACCCATGTTGCCGAAATGTTAATGCGCGGTGTAATATCCCACATTACAACTATTGCCAAATCATGGGTGCGGTCGTAACGCGCCGGGTACCAGCTCCGGTTATTGATAGAGTCGAAACGGCGTTCGGTGCGAGAGAGGGTGTAGCTAACCCAACCTGTTACTTTACCAACCCGTTTTTTAAGAAACACCTCGCCACCATAAGCCCTGCCAACACCATACAACAACTGCGACTCAACAGTTTCATTGGCTATTAGCGAAGCACCATTGCGGTAATCAATTTGGTTTTGCATCCATTTGTAATAGCCCTCTAAACTAAACTCGAACATATTATTCAGGAAGTTGTAGAAATAGCCCGCCGATACCTGGTCGGCTATTTCGGGCCGAATGTTATTAGTGGTCATAATCCAGCGGTCGGTGGGGCTGCTGGATGTTGTATTACTTAGCAGGTGGATGTTTTGCGTATTGCGCGAATAGGCCGCCTTGAAGGACATGTCCTTTTTAAAATTATAGCTGAGTGAAAAGCGGGGTTCAGGATTAATGTACGTTTTTCCAAACTGCCCGGTACGCAGGTTTGTTGTGTCAGTACCATTAGCATTGAAAGTAAATTCTTTACCTGGCCCTAACAGGCTAAATGCCGATACGCGTAACCCGTAATTAATATTGACTTTGTTCCATAGGGTTACTTCGTGCTGGGCATATATGGCGCTTTCCCAGCCATAACTATGAGTAATAGAAAATGGTGTTATCAGCAACGGACTGTTTGAATTGATTTCGCCGGGCACTACCGATTTAAAAGTGGTTTGTGCACCAAATTTGATTTTATTGGTAGCGTTCAAAAAATAATCAATATCCTCTTTCAAACTGTAATCCTGGATGATTGAGTTTACATTTACGTCCAACCCTCCGGTGTTAATATTTATCTTCCAAGAAAAGTCGTTATAAATAAATGAGAGGTTGGAGAACAGGCGGTCATTAATAATATGATTCCACCTCAAGGTGCCTGTAGCATTGCCGTAATCAATACCGAAAGTGTTAGCCAAACCAAACTTATCTCTTCCAAAATATCCAGAAGCAAATATCCGGTCTCTTTGCCCCAACCGGTAACTTGCCTTTGCGTTGATGTCGTAGAAATACAAAGTGTTCCGGTTAAGCGTTGTGTCTTTACTAAATTTCAAAAATGCATCAGCGTATGTTCGGCGAGCAGTAACGATAAACGAACCTTTATCGGGCACAATGGGCCCTTCAACATAAAGCCGAGAGGCTATCAAACCAATACCACCTCCTACCGAATAAGTTTTATCATTACCATCTTTCATTTTCAAATCAAGTACCGATGATAACTTGCCCCCGTATTCAGCAGGCATATTTCCTTTGTACAAAGTGGCATCCTTTAAAGCATCATTGTTAAATGTTGAAAAGAAGCCCAGCAGGTGCGAAGCGTTATACACCATGGCTTCATCTAACAAAATGAGATTCTGGTCTGAGTTGCCTCCGCGCACATAAAAGCCACTGTTGCCCTCGCCAGCAGATTTTACCCCGGGCAGCAACTGTATGGTTTTAAGAATATCCTTTTCGCCAAATATTACAGGTATTTTACCCAGTTCAACTATGTCGAGCTTAGTAACACTCATCTGCGCCTGTTTCACATTTTCATCGGCCCGGCGAGCTGATATTTCGACTTGTTTCATTTCAACAGCTACCGGTGCAAGGTTAATATTAATTACCCGGCTTGAATCGAGGTTTATTTGCTTTGTATATTCAGAATAACCTACATAGTGTGCGCTAATTGTGTAAGTGCCCTGAGGAAGAGTTAAGGAATAAAAACCATAAGCGTTTGACGAAGCACCGGTATTGGGTATTTCTTTAACCGAAATGGTTGCCCCTATCAATTCTTCCCCGGTTTTTGCATCGCGGATGCCGCCGCTGATAGTACGCTTGCTTTGCGAAAACAGAGGTAGTGAAATGACCAGAATTATTAAGAGTAGAAAGTGCCTTGCTAACTGCATTTTAGCAAGTATAGCGAAGATAGAGCTATTGTGATGTGAAAAATAGCTGTATAGAATCGAATAGGATTTAGAACGTTCCTTAAAGCTCTTTAAGCGTTCTAATCGGGGGTTAAGGTATTATGGCCTATTTGAGTTCATCGCGAATATACCCGTCGAGCTCCTTCACCTCCATGTATCGATGGATAATAATGCCTTGCTTATCAATAAGCGCCATTGCAGGGGTTGCCTGTATAAAGTAATCGCTGTAGGCGCTTGTAGTTGCCGGTAAATTGATGTTTATCCAGCTCATTTTGTTTTCGGCTATAAACTTTTTCCAGTCAGCTGAGTTATGGTCTAACGATGCGGCAACCACATTTAATCCCTGGGCATGGTATTGTTCATACAGGCGCAAAAACTCAGGCATGCTTTGGCGGCAGTGTGCGCAATCGCTCTCCCAAAAAATAAGCAAGGTAAGTTTGTTGGTTTTAACCATATCAGCAAGTGATCTGGATTTACCGTCCAGGTCAACACCCGAAACTTCGGGGGCTTTACTGCCCGGCATAACCTGGCCCGCTAATTTTAAGCGTGCCGAAATAACCGGCATTTGCTCATCGGCCCAGGATTGCGCCGCCGTCCATTTGCACATACTGCTTAAATATGCTTCGCGGTTAGTTTTGGTGAAAATATTGTAGAGGGCGGTGCCAACTTTTTTGCGGGCTTCAGCATTGCCCATGGCTTTCAAAAACATTTCGGTAATAAAATCAAGGCGGCCGCGGCTGCTGGTATCGGCAATATTATCAAGGTAGGTAATGAATTTAACGCCAACATCGGCCGTGCTGAACAACCTGAGGTCAGTAAAATTAGCGGCATCAAAAAAGTGATACTGCATTAACTCAACCGGCGACATCTGGTTATTGACCACCGGTATTTTTGACATAGGGGCCAGCACCTTTGCTGTAAAGGTTGCGGGAAATTGCTCAATAATTTCCTGCATGTGCCCGTTATGGTTTAGCATAACCTGCGCCCAGCGTTTTACGCAATTTTCTACGTTTGGCGCGCAACCGGTTCTGAAACCCTTTAATGAGTCGCGCAATGAATTATTGAACTGCCTGAAAATTTCGTGCGCCTGATTTTCGGTTGAGTTGGTAATGAACATCTGGTCAACCTTTCCATCCTTGGTATAAATTTCAAAGCCTATGTTGCGCTCAGCTTTTGTAAAAAGAACGCTTTTAGCGTAGCCACCGTAACGCACTTCGTATAGTTCAAGTTCCTTTACAGGCACTCTGAATTGAAAACTTCCATCGCTGTTCAGGTAACCGTTAAACGTTTCAGCCCCATCGCCGTACGGGTTTAGTTTGATATCCGTAGCAGGCAGGGCCCCGCTGGTTATTATCACTTTGCCACTTAGGGTTACCGTGTCTGTAACTTCGGCTCTTGTACAATTAAATACAAAGAGAACCAGCAAACCTAAAATGATACGACTTAATTTTTGTTGCATACTCAAAAGTAACATTTGAAGCGTAATTGTAATGACCGTTTGAATTTGACAACCGCACAAAAAAAAGCCCCCGCATAACGCGGAGGCGTGAATAAAATTTGCTTTTTAATGGCAAGCTCCGGCTACGCAACTTTGTAAAGTAGGGCATTGAAAACCGCAACTACTACAGTTATGTGAATCGGTATTGATGTTAATTTCGCATCCATCTGAAGATATGTTGTTGCAGTTGGCAAAGCCAGCATTGCAAGATGCCACAGTGCAACTTCCTCCAGTACATCCTGCCGTTCCGTTGCTAACAAAACAAACGCGCCCACAACCGCCACAATTAGCTACGCTGTTGGCGGTATTGATCTCACAACCATCACCGGCAAAAGCATCGCAATCAGCAAAACCGGGATTGCAGGTGGCTATAGAGCAACTTCCACCGGTGCAGCCTGCTGTGCCATTCGAAACAAAACAAACGTGCCCACAGCTACCACAGTTTGTTACTGTACTACCAACATTGGTTTCACAACCATCATTTGGGTTATTATTGCAGTCAGCAAAACCAACATTGCACTCAGCAATAGTGCAATTGCCAGCTGTACAACCTCCGGTTCCGTTGGCAATAAAGCACTGGTGCCCGCATCCACCGCAATTGCTAGGGTCGTTCAAATTAACTTCGCAACCATCGGCTGCAATACGGTTACAATCAGCAAAGCCGGGGGCGCAGCCAAGCACAACACATCCGCCGGCTGAACAGCCCGCTACAGCGTTTGGCAGGCTACAAACCGCGCCACAGTTTCCGCAATTATTTGGGTCGCTCCCAATATTGACTTCGCAACCGTTAGCTGGATTTCCATCACAATTTTGAAAGCCCTCGAAACAAATTAACTGGCAAAATCCGCTGCACCTGGCAAACGAGTTCGGCCCAAAAGGACAAACAGTACCACAGGTACCGCAGTTTAGGATATCTGTAATAGTATTTATCTCGCATCCATCAGCTGTAGCACGATCACAATCGGCAAATCCTGCATTACAATTATTAATCACGCAACCGCCGCCAGTGCAGGCAGCAACTGCATTAGGGAAAGAACATACAGTGCCGCAACTTCCACAGTTAGCGGCGTCGCCATTTAAGTTTACCTCGCAACCATCGCTGGCAATACCGTTACAATCGGCAAAGCCCGTATTGCAACTTAAAATGGCGCACTGCCCGTTATTACAGGTTGGTGTGGCATTAGGTAAAGAACAAACATGGCCGCAGCTACCGCAATTATTTACATCGCTTCCAAAAATGGTGCATAATGTAGTAGCAACCCATTGTGTACCATCCCACATTAATATTTGTCCGGCAGCACCTCCATTAGGCAAAGATGAACCTGAACCTGCAGGGCCTGTTGGTCCTGTTAAGCCTATGCCGTTATTACCGGCAGGGCCTGTGGCTCCATTAGCGCCTGTAACACCAGCCGGGCCTATTGCCCCTGGTGCTCCATTAGTTCCATTATTGCCGGCAGGGCCTTGCAGGCCTGTTGCCCCTGGCGCACCATCATTTCCATTTGTTCCGTTATTTCCGGCCGGGCCTTGTGGACCTGTTGGGCCATTAGCCCCTGTAACACCCGGAGCTCCGTTGGCTCCATTAATTCCCGGGGCACCCTGGCTACCTTGCGCACCTGCAGGGCCTTGTGCACCTGCTGGGCCTGCTACACCCTGCGCACCCGCCGGACCTGCTGCTCCTGGCGCACCTTGCACACCGGCTGGACCTGCAACACCTTGCACTCCGGCCGGGCCCGCTGCCCCTGGTGTACCTTGTGGTCCTGCTGGTCCTGCAACCCCTTGAGCACCGGCAGGGCCTGCTGCACCTTGTGCTCCTGCAACACCTGCAGGGCCTTGAGCGCCTGTACTACCGGTTGCACCTTTAGCACCGGCAACTCCCGCAGTTCCTTGTGGGCCTGTAGCACCTGCAACACCTGCCGCACCGGTAGAACCGGTGGCGCCTTTAGCACCTGCTGTGCCTGCAACACCTGCCGGGCCTGTAGCACCTGTTGCTCCTTTAGCGCCAGCTGCACCTGCAACACCTGTTGGACCTGTAGGGCCCGTTGCGCCAAAGGTTCCGTCGCAATTAGTTACGTTAACGCTTTGGTTATCAATAGTAAGTGTATGTGTTTTGCAGTTCCACGAAATGTTATCATCGCTAAGCGTCTTTTCATTACCTGTGGCCAGTTCACCGGCTTTACCAGCATAAAACGCATACGGAACACTCAACAATTGCGAGGTTCCCATATCAGCAAATGAACCTTTATTGGTAATATCCATTTCAACCTGCAGGTATTTTTCACCTAAAGCCCAGTTAACACCTTCAAGGCCTTTAGCATTGGCTCCTAATGATAGTGTAACAAGCCCAAACTGGTTGGTAGTAGCACTTTGCAATTCGGTAAATACAACAGGGCCGTTGGCAGCCCCATCATGTATGGTAAAGCGCACGGCCACCTTACTATCGGCAACTACTTGCCCTGATAGGTTACGAACAACAGCCTGGTAGTTAAAAGTATGCGGCGCTTGTGCACATAGCACGCCACAAAGCAACAACGCCTTTAAGACGAGTATTAGCTTTTTCATATATGTGTTGATTTGTAAGGGTGTGTCAATACAAAATCGACTGCAATGTAGGAGTTATATTGATAATACCAAATTTAAATTTAGGTTAATTCTTATAGTTGTTTTAGGCGGCAACTACATCTTTATAAGTGGTGTAAATTCAACAACGCAGCGCTCAACTTATTGAGTATAAGTTATCAAAACCGTGTAAGGCTTATTGAGAATAGCTGATGAATTAAGCAAAGTTGTTTTTAAAGTAAATACAGATGATACAAAGGAATATGTGTACTGTACCCCCAACAAGTTAAGCACTGGCGAAAGTAAACCGTTAATAGGATCGCGTACCAAAACGTTAATGCCTAAAATCTTAGCGTCCGGAATCCAGGTGCTGAAGCTGGTTGAATCGCCGGCCGATGTAGGCGTTGTGCCGGTAAATTCTTTCATTTTTATTGCCGGGGCATCAATGCCGAACATTGAATACCCATTAACCGTAAGCGTAGCAGCCGGGGTACTCGTTTGTATGCCAACGTTGCCACTATTGCCATTGTAAATATCGTTACCGTTTTTTAACCAGATTGAATCGCCAGCGCTTTGCGGGCCGGTTGCACCGGTTACGCCCTCAACTCCCTGCGCACCGGTGGCACCGTTAAGGCCGGTGCTGCCGGCAATTCCCTGTGGACCTGTGGCACCGGTTGAGCCCGTTAAACCTTGCGAGCCAGTGGGTCCGGGTGGGCCAGGTAAATTATTGGCCGCAGCACCTGCATACAAAGCATAAGGAACACTCATTAACTGGGTGGTTCCCATATCTACGTAATTAATTCCCCCGGTCACATCTAATTCAACTTCCAGGTATTTAAAACCCTCACCCCAGTTAATTCCCTGAAAACTACCTAGCATTACGGTGCCACCACCAATTACCACATTAATTAACCCAAACTGGTTTGGTATAACCGTATCGCGCTGAACATAAACTACCGTACCCAGGGCCGTGCTATCATGTATAGAAAACTGCATACTTACAGGCCTGTTTTGCACAATCTGCCCATTGCCGTTACGCACCACGGCCTGGTATGGAAAGCCTTGCGGTACCTGCGCAAATAAAGAAACCGAAACCTGCAAAACAATTGCAGACAAAAGAAAGTGGCTTGCTCTTTTCATAGGCGTAATTAGGATATAATGGTTGTTTAGTGTTTTAATGTAAACAACTATTCATTGATATTCTTTCTATAAGGTACATGCGCTCAGCTACCTTGTCAAGATATAAGCTAAACTCTTTTCACAAAAAACGTGTGAATTATACAAGGCGTAGCTTTATTCCGCCCTGATGTTTTGGCCGCCTAACAATAAATGCCAATTGCAAACAACTTTTCAATTGAAGGGATTGACATTTTCTTTTAAGAGCGTATATTATGGTAAACTAAAAATATTGCAATGGTTGAAGCAGTAGCAATAAACATGGATTTTGATTCCATGGTTTCGGAAGCGGAACAAATGATTGACCGCAGAAATCCTGAATCAATTCATTTAGCAGAAAGGATAAGGGAGCAGGCCATTGAAAGTGAAAAGCCACGGCACTACGCGCAGGCCAATTACATTTTGGCATTTTATAATTGTCTTGTAGCCAATAATTACGACAGCGCGATACAGCTATGCGAAGACGTTCTGATTAAAGTTAAGGTAGAGGAGATAAACGAAATTGCGTATAAAATATACATGACACTTGGTAATGCGTATCAGTTAAAGGGTGAAGTGTTTTCAGCCCAGATATGGTATTTAAAAGGATTGAAACAATTAGAAGCCAAGACAACTTTGGAGGCAAAAGAAAAAGGATTTCTGGCTTCTTTTTATTATAATCTGTCATTAGTTCTAAGCGATACCGAATTGAAAATTTCGGCGGAGGAGTATCTGGAAAAAGCAGTTTCAATTTATGAAAGTCTTGGCGCAGCTTTTAGTTTTAAGCTTTCAAAAAGTTATGGGGCTTATGCCTCGGTTTTTGAACGCAGAAAAGAATATCACACTGCAATTGATTTGATGCGCAAAGCATTAAAGCTCGATTTGCAGTTGAACGAACCTTACAGCATTGCTCTTTCGAAAGCCAACCTGGGCATTTTGCATATCCGTATTAAAGATGCGGACAGAGCGTTTAACTACCTTAACGAAGCGCATGATTATTTTGAAAGCAAAAAGCTGACCATTGAATCGGCCATGGTTAAAATGTTTTTAGGTGAGGTTTTAATAAAACAAGAGCGCTACGATAGCGGCATGTTGTATTTATACGAAGCCGAACAAATGCTTAAACGCCTTGATAACCGGCGTGAGTTGAGTGGCGTTTATGAAATGATCTCAAGGTTTTCAGAAGAACATGGTGATTTTAAAGCGGCATTGTATTACAACCGCAAATACACCGAAAGCTTGAACCAGTTTTTCGATATTGAAAAAACGAACGCTCTTACCCGCGCAAAAAAAGAATTCGAAACAGAGCAAAAGGAGAAAGAGGCAAATATTTTGAGACAGAAAAATGAAGAGGTAAGCCATTATGTTTTGAAACTGGAGAGGTCGAATAACGAGTTGCAGCAATTTGCCCATGTAGCCTCGCACGATTTGCGTGAGCCACTGCGTATGATAACAGCCTATATTTCCCTTCTCAAAAAAAGCTTTAACAACCAATTAACCGATAGGCAAACGGAGTTTATAGGGTTCATATCGGACTCATCTAAACGAATGGATTACCTGATTACCGATTTGCTGCGCTTAGCGAAAGTTGACGCCAACCCCAAAAAAGAAGCCGTAAAGCTTAGTGCCGTTATTGATGAAATAAAACAGAATTTAGAAGTACTAGTAACCGAAAAGAACGCCAAAATATTTTATGCCGGGCTACCGGAATTATCCGCAGACAAAACCATGATACAGCAGTTATTGCAAAATATTATTAGCAATGGAATAAAATATAATGAAAACCCGAACCCGGCTATAAGAATAGTTTATTCGATGTTTGAGAACGAGCTTGAAATTGCGATAAGCGATAATGGTATTGGTATACCTGCAAACCAGCGTGAAAAGGTTTTTGAAATATTTAACCGGCTACAAACCGCAAAGGAATACAGTGGTTCGGGCATTGGCCTGGCTCTTTGTAAAAAAATTGTAGAGAGCATGGAGGGGAAAATAATTATAGAAGGCAATCCTACCGGCGGCACGATATTTAGAATGACGTTTCCGGTAGCTTTAGTAAAAAAGTGAGAAGCAAGGGTCCCTTCCACGTCTAATTGGTGATAGTAAACAGTTCCATATCGCTATAGCGCGTGGGCTTCAATACCTTTTCAAATTATTTACATTTACCCTTTCTATCATAAAATTTTGTTGTGAAGGGGTGCATTTTCATTCTTCTTTGTCTTAGCAGTAATTTTTGTGTAGCGCAAATATTGCCGCCGTCAGGTGCTACACTTAATTACAATCAAATTATGTTTGAGCACCCCAAAATTGCCGGGGCCGATGAGTATCTTGTTGAGGTAGATGCTGGAGAGCCCGTTGGGTCATATCATAAACCCTTCCACTTCTTTAAACGCGATTCTTCAACAGCAACCATACTTGGTAATTTTGAATTTGGAAGAACTTATGTTTGGCAATATAGCGGCATCAAGAATGGTAAAGTGTTTGCCACCCACGGTGGGTACACCTTTAAAATTGCGAATAACGCTTATGCCGATGATAAAAATTACCGGGTACGATTACTCATTAACGATTCGGCAGCCAATGCAGGGGGACTTATTACCTTAGATAATGAGCGTGTTATTATAGACCGCAATGGAAATTTTGTTTGGTTTATGCCGCAAGATACAACGATGCGCGTTATAAAAAACAAGGCTGGCCTTCCCGATAATATGGTAAGCGATTTACGCGTTACACCACAGGGAACAATAACCGTGATTAACCATTTTAGGGCACAGGAGTTGGACTTGAATGGCAAAATTCTTTGGGCTGTGCCAAAACAAGTAAAAAACGGTACCACAATTATTAATGGGAACCCGCTTTACAACCATTGCTTCAAAAAACTGAGCACCGGCGATTACATGGTTATTGACGGTTTGCGTAGGCTTAAAAAAGTGGGCGGGTCCAACAGCACCGACACCCTTAAAACTACTGTAAACGACGAGATAATTGAAGAGTTTGACCATAGCGGAAATTTAGTTTGGAGTTGGAACTCTGCCAATTATTTCGACTCGTTGGAATGGACTGATATTGTGCAGCACAAAGCCGATTCAGGTATGCTTGACCCAACGCCAGGGGGACATATGAACGCGTTCGATGTTGACGAAAAAAATGGATTTGTGTATGCAAGCCTTCGCAATGTTAGCAGGTTGATTAAAATCGATAAGCAATCGGGCAAAGTAATTTGTAGTTGGGGTGAAAACATGAAATTTAACGGCAGCCCCAACGCCAACGGTTTTTTTAGCAAGCAACATGAAACAACACTTTTGCGCGATGGAAACATTGCGGTGTATAATAATGATTTACGTCCGATTAACAACAATGGCATTGGCCATCGGTCCTCAAGCGTTGTAATTTTTACGCAACCTTCTCAATCATCGAATAGTTCAATAGCGTGGAGCTTTGAGTGCCGTCTGGATTCAAATAATAATTTGAGCAATCGTGGAGGCAGCGTTGACGAAATGAACAACGGAAACCTATTGGTAGGCATGGGCATGGTGAATAAAATTTTTGAAATAACCCTAGACAAACGCATTGTTTGGAGCGCAGTAATTGAAAGAAGTAATCCGTACGATAATTCCTGGATGCCATGCCCCTCATTCAAAGTTCATTACGCATCATCTTTATATCCATGTTACTTCACTGTTCAAACAACTACGGATACCTTGCCTCAAGGCACTCCATCCTTTTATTTGAAAATTTTTAATTGCGGAACCGAACCCGATGCTTACCTCATCAATATCACAAGTCCATCTGGTGATTACATGGAGCCCCATGCTACTACCTATTTAGCTCCGGGCAAGTCAACAAATTTTGCAGTTGTACCAAATAAAAAGATTGCGCCAAATAGCACGATTGAAATTTCAATTCAATCAAAAACCAATCCCGATTTTAAAAGAACCGTTTACGTATACTATACTATGTAAACCCGATCGCTCTCAAACTATCTTTTGCGCGGGGTTTCCATGTTCCAGTATTCTTTATACAAATGATCGCCGGCCCAGGCTAAGCCACCACTATGGGCCATTAAAGCCTTGGCAGCAAGCGCGTGGTTACGGCACCAAAACAAAAATTCTTCCATCGCATCTGCATGGCGGGTCGTAAAAATTTCAATACCCTGCCAATCGCGATGTTCCTGTAAAAAAACACCAAGCCTTTCTTTTGGATGAGCGACTGCCCAGTTAACAAGCTCCTGAGATTTGAAAGGATGTTTCGAATCCCATTCAAAGAGTCGGTGAGCTGCACCGGGATGCCTCTTTACCCAATTACCCAACTCGGTAGAAGCTTCGGGATGATTATGGGCCCATTGTTCGAGAGGCACCTCCTGGCTATATATGCCAGAGAAGCAGAAAAAAAATACAATTGAAAGAAAAACTGATTTTTTCATAACGAGAGTTTTTGTGATAAAATTTTAGGCGGTAAAAAGAAATTTAGAAGGGAAATTGCGCCAATGGTTTAATGCGGCCTTAACTTTATTTTTTAGCACTTTTGAAGTGATAATAGAAAATTGATTTTTGGACTTTCAATGTTGATTAAAAAAGCACGTGTCAATCCCCGGAACAATTATCTTCATCATGTCACTTCACAATATCTTATATGAACTTTAATTTTGAAACTGATATTGAGTTAAGCAATGAACGGGCGCATATTCGTCCGTTGGTGCTTGAAGACCTGCAATATTTGCTACCGGTAGCTACACAACATATAGACCTGGTGCGCTTCTCTCCCACCCTAATATATAATGAAGAGCTTTTGAATGCCTATATTAAACAGGCAGTTGAAGACAGAAAAAATCATTTTCGATATGCCTTTATTATTTGGGACAAATTGAAAAACCAATATGCAGGGTCAACAAGTTTTTTAAACATTGTAAATAAGGATAAGCGCCTTGAAATTGGATATACCTGGGTTGGAAAAGATTTTCAGAGCACCGGTTTGAACGCAAAGGTCAAACAACTATTGATTGACTATACGTTTAATAACCTAGAATTTGAAAGGGTAGAATTTAAAACTGATGAACGCAACGAGGCCTCGAGAAAAGCATTGCTTAAACTAGGTGCCACTTATGAAGGTTGTTTGCGCAGCCACATGTTGATGACAGATGGATACAGAAGGAATTCAGTTTACTACAGCATATTGAGGAATGAATGGAACACGAAAAAAGATTAAGGGTGCCATCATTTATGCATTATCTTTACATCGCTTTGTAGGATAAAAACCTGACCATGCCCGTTACTATTGAATTAAAAATGACGCCCGAACAGGCGGCCTCGCCCGAGTTTATTAAAGAAGCTGCAGCCCAGGCTTCGCAAATACGAATTGAAAGAATTGCTGAAGTTAAGGTTGTGCGTAAATCGCTTGATGCGCGTAAGCCGTTCATTATTGTATTGCTTAAAGTGGAAATTTACGTGCAGGGGGAACCGGTTGAAAATTCGCTGCGTACCTTTAAGCCACAACCGGTATCAAACAAAAAAACGTGCCATATAATCGGTTTCGGGCCGGCAGGTATTTATGCGGCCTTGCAGTTGCTTGAGCGCGGTATTAAACCAATTATTATTGAGCGAGGGAAAAACGTAAAAGAGCGCCGTAGAGATTTAGCGGCCATTAACCGACAGCTAATTGTAAACCCCGAAAGCAATTATTGTTTTGGGGAAGGAGGGGCTGGTACTTACAGCGATGGGAAACTTTACACCCGCAGCAGCAAGCGCGGTGATATTAAAAAGGTGCTGGATGTTTTTATGCAGCACGGCGCAGATGAGCGCATTGGTTATGAGGCGCACCCACACATTGGCACCAACAAACTACCAGCAATAATTGAAAATATGCGCGCCACTATTTTAGAAAATGGTGGTGAGGTGCATTTCAGTAAAAAGTTGGTGGGGCTAAAAGCTAAAGATGGCAAGGTTGACTATTTGCTATTTGCAGACGGGACTGAAAGCCCGTGCGAAAATGTAATATTGGCCACCGGCCATAGTAGCCGTGATATTTTTGAAATGCTGCACCATCAAGGGATTTTAATTGAAGCTAAGCCTTTTGCATTAGGCGTGCGTATTGAGCACCAGCAAACGTTAATAGATAGCATTCAATATAAATGTGCCGAGCGAGGTGATTACCTGCCACCAAGTAGCTACAGCCTCGTTACACAGGCTTATGGCCGCGGTGTTTTTTCTTTTTGCATGTGCCCGGGTGGAATTATTGCACCAGCAGCAACGAGCCCGGGTGAAGTAGTGGTAAATGGATGGAGCCCCAGCAAGCGCAATGGGCGGTTTGCCAATAGTGGTATGGTTGTATCAGTAAATCCTGAAAACTGGGAGCACTTAAAGGGCTTTGGCCCATTGGCGGCACTTCAATTTCAAAAAGAGGTGGAGCAGCAAGCGTTTAACTTAACAGGCAGCATAAAAGCACCGGCGCAGCGAATGGAGGATTTTATTCAGAACAAACCATCGCAAAACCTGCCTGAGTGTTCATACATACCTGGCCTAATACCTTTTGAGTTGCAACAAATTTTGCCCGGTTTTATTGCTGATAGCCTGCGGCAAGGATTGATAGACTTTGGAAATAAAATGCGTGGCTATAGAACCAACGATGCTGTATTAGTTGGTGTTGAAAGCCGCACAAGTAGCCCAGTGCGCATACCGCGAGATAAAGAGACGATGCGCCATCCACAATTAAACAACCTCTACCCTTGTGGCGAAGGAGCCGGGTATGCGGGTGGCATAGTTAGCGCAGCTATGGATGGTATGGCTTGTGCCAATGCGATATCGGATTAAGACAAAAACAGGAACTTTAACCTTTAACCATTTTCTAAATGGAACAAAAAAACCGGGAAGCGGGAACTATTATTGCTAAGGCATTTTTGCATTATCCATTAATGCAATATGCTTTTGCAGGACATACTGAAGAAAAACGGCAACAACTGCTGAACCATCTTTATACCAGATGTGTAGCAGCCGCTGATATTTATGGCGGGGTATTGGTTACACCCGAAAAGCAAGGTGCTGTTATATGGCTACCGGGGAAAAACTTTCAATTAACACTGCTGCATGAAATACGCTCGGGTATGGCTCTTATCCCTTTTCAAATAGGCATTAAACAAACGTTGCGTTTGATGAACCATGATGGTGAGTCGGAAGGATGGCTGAGAAAAAATGCCTCAGTAAATATGGGTTACATCTGGTGCATTGGTGTATCGGCTGAAGCAAGAGGAAATGGTTATAGCCGAATGCTTATTGACCAAAGCCTGGGACAAATGCGAGAGTTGGGTTTAAGTGAATGCTGGCTTAAAACTGAAGACCCTAAAAATGTAACCATTTACCAAAAACTTGGTTTTACTTTAATGAATGAAATGACGGTTAAAAGTAGTGGCATAAAATCGTGGGCGATGAAGAAAATGATAGTTTAACTCTTCTTAGAATTAACAATTACCATTGCACCAATAATACCGGGAACCCAACCCATAACCGTAAGTACGCAGACAATGAGGAATGAACCACAGCCTTTATCAGCTACCGCCACCGGCGGAAGCAGGATACAAAGTATGGCACGAGGAAGGCTCATTTTTAGTTTATATAGAAGCTTCTAAGTCTCAATATTTCGTAAAAAAGGACCGGCCTAAGTGTTACGGCCAGCCCTTTCTGTGTCAGCAAAAAGAAATATCTGTTTGCTAGTCGGTTTTAATAAATTTCAATCAGTTGTCTTATAAGCAATTTGATAGTGTAATATAACCTTAAAAAAGAATTCAGTCAAATCCGATTCACCCAAAAGTTGCACTGGTTTATTCACTTTGGTGTAAAGCGCATCTTATTTTCGGCAACCTTAGGTTATGCCTTTAAACGAACCTTTGCGCTATTTTAGCCATTATTAGAAGTGATATAGCTAGGAAAGCGCTTAAACTCCCCGTTCGGCGTAATCATTTCTATCCGTTTAATGTTTATTTGATTGGGATTGTGAATGACAGCAAGAATTATTAATCCGCAGTGATGATTTATAATTCTGTTAAACAAAACAAGCGGGTGCAAACTTGTGCACCTTTTTAGGGTTATACTGTGACAAATGATTTATTCTGTAAAGTATATTTCGGTAACACCACGGGCTTAAATGATAATGAGTAATCGGTTAAGAAATTTTGTTTCGGTTTTGGTTGCAATTGCTTTTGGGTTAGCCGCCAATTCGCAGTGTGCAATGTTGCCGGCTAGTACCATTTGTGGTGATATTAACCCCGGAGTTACAGTAATTACACCCAGCCCGGCATGTTTTCAAAGTACTGTAATCATACATTTATCATCAGACATTCCGGTAGATTCCATTTGCCTGACATTTGGAGATGGGCATGACACCATCCTATTTAATCCTGATACGTCGTTTAACCTTACTCATAACTACAACTTCCCTCCTCCTGATGATTGCCCGGGCGGAGACCCATATCCCGGCATTCAATGTATTATTCAAGCCAATTTTTATAAGCATTGTCCAGGCAACGGATTTAGTTTTAACTTCAAATCAACCTCGTTATCGTTCAGATTTAAACCACGCGCAAAATTTCCGTATCACAATGCAGTGCTTTGCGCAGGCAATTGCGTTACAGTGCCTTTAGATACTTCGTGCACTAACACTTATTGGCAAACAGATTCAACCAGCTATACCTGGAGCTGGGGCGATACCAGCCAGCCTTATACGGTACTTCATACCCCGTTTAGCTTTTACCAAACACCACCGCACTGCTACAGTTCACCAGGTGTTTATGAAATAGTTCTTTCAGCCGAAAATGGTTGCGGCACCGAGGCAGATTCACTTAGACTTACGATACAGCAAATTGACACCGTTAGAATTCCACAATTTGCACATTTGTGCACAGGAAACCCGGTGCCCGTTCACATCATCGGCGAAAACGCAAATTTTTATAGCACCTTTATTACACCGGGCTCGCCAAACGATACGGTAATTGGCTCTACCACAGCGACGCCTCAACTTATATTTTTTGTACCCGGCGTTTATACTGTTTACTTTTCATCGGGCGCATGCTTTGTTGATACTACCATAACTGTTGAAAGCGGAGCAGCTATGACGCATATCCCTTTTACCGACACCTGTTTTACCGGTAACAACCAGCTGGTTCTATCAAATTACTATTCTACCCCTTCGGCTACACAAACAAATCATTTTAGCGTATTCGACTCAACCGGCCTAATTTACCAATACGATTCGGCCGGGGTGCCAAGTGCTGCTATTAACTTGCTGCATGCGGGAAACTACATAGTAAAGGAAGTTTCCTCAAGCACATGTGACTCGTTGGTGCTTGCGCAAGATACGTTGACATTGTTTCCACCAACCAGTTTTCAGTTACCGGGAGATACGATGCTTTGCCTTCAATCGTTTTATATTCTGCCCACATTTGCGAACGTTATTATTTACCTGGATAGAGTGACAGTTGCCAGCGATACTGTTTATGTTGACTCGCTTAGGCAATATCAGTTTGTTTATACGCCATTGTGCGGAAATAGCAGAACATTAACAATAACAGCGAAGGGAACACCTGCACAAGGGCTGGATAGTTCATTTTGCGCTTCGCCAGGAATGATTGCCTTAACCGGTAGCCCGGCTGGTGGTACTTTTAATGGTTTGTTCATTAATAACGGTCAATTAGATGGTAATTCTGCCGGGCCGGGTCACCATCCGTATACCTATACTTATAACGATGTGGCAGCCGGATGCATTTATATTGATACTTCTACTATTAATATTTACCCGGCAGTCGTAATTAATTATTCTTTAACCGATACTGTTTGCGCCGGAACAGCTGCAATTTTTGTTAACCAAGATGGCAGTCAGGTAAACGCGATAAATTTTGGAGATACAGCGGCCAACTTTAGCGGCAACCCAATTCAGCACATTTATAACCAATCGGGATTGCAGCACGCCACACTACATATTACCGATACTTTAGGTTGTATGGTTACCATTGCTGATTCGGTGTTGGTCTTACCTCTTCCCATTGCTGACTTTATGTTACCTACCGCCGTGTGCGACAGCACATCGGTTATACCTGTATTAACATCACCGGTGATAGGCACAAACACTTATGTATGGAACGTTGGCAATGATACCACATTTGCGCCTCCAACAATTTTGGTGCGCGATACACTTTACAATATTGTTTCGTATACCGTAAACGTAACGGTTACATCGCCACAATGCGGGGCGATAACTCAAAGCCATAGTATAATGGCTTTGGCCCAAACAAATGCAAATTTTGGCCTGGTGTACCAAGCCAATTGTAGCCCGATGCATCTTCAATTTGCGGATAATTCGCGGGGCGATAGTTTAACCTATTCGTGGTATTTAAACGACGTGCCATTTTCGAATGATAGTGTACCTGCGGCAAGATGGTTGACAGCAGATAGTGTTGATTCAGCATACAGATTTAAATTAGTTGTGTGTTCGCCATCGTGTGGTTGCAGTACTTTTACAGATAGTGTTACTGTACACCCAGTAAACTTTGCAGTTTGTTTTCACCCGGATAGCTTTAGTGTTTGCCAGGGCAAGACCATGACATTTAAGGATTGTGGCAGAAGTTTTTGCAACCTGATTTACAATTTTGGTGACGGACAGGATACCATTACCGAAAGCGGGCAACAGGTTAGCCACTCATATGCTGAAGCGGGTACCTATACTGTTTGGTTGACTATGACATGCAATTGTATGACCGATTCGGCCTCGCAACAGGTGGTTATTAAGCCAAGCCCGCAGGTAAGCCCGGCAATCAGCAACGGTGATTGCACCGGCCATTTAGCCGATTTTAACGGGAACGTTATTTCAGGAAATCCGGTGACCTGGCAATGGAATTTTGGTGATGGTGGTTATAGCGGCTTGCAACACGCAACACATACTTACGGCATTGCAGGAATTTATAATGGCTGGGTGTTAGCCACCGGTAGTAACTTTTGCGAATCGGACACTGCATTCTTTACCTTACCTGTAACGCAATCACCTAACTCAACTTTTGTTCACGATACCGCTGTGTGCCAGCGCACCTCGTTGCAAATAAATGTTGATTCACCAGCCTTAAACTCTACTTACATCTGGCACGTAGTAATTGGAAATGATAGCCAGCTCATTACCACTACCAACGGCTCGCTTAATTTTAATACTGCCGATTCGGGTACCTATCACCTATCGCTTGAAACATTTAATAATGCGAACCCACTATGCGCTACTACTACCGGAAATATGCAGGTGGTAGTAATGCCGGCACCGGTTGCCCGTTTTACAGTTTTACCTTTCGAATCGGATATTAACTCGGACTTTGATTTTTATAACTACAGCACCAACGCATTGTCTTACTGGTGGAGTTTTGGTAATGGCGATTCAAGTTACGCTGTTAATCCGGTATACAAATATGCGACCCCGGGTTTATACAATATCACCCTTGTTGCAATAAACGACCTATGTCGCGATACGGCAACCAACAAAATCCTGGTTAATCCTGCCTTGAATCTGTTTATACCTAATACTATCATAGCTAACGGGGATGGTTATAACGATAAGTTTCAGATATACGGGAACCTGGAAGCTATATATACGCTGGATGTAAAGATTTTTGACCGGACCGGGGAAAAGGTATATAGTAGCAACGATATATACTTTAAATGGGATGGCACATTCAAGGGTAAGCCCGTTGGGCCGGCTGTATTTGTTTATGAAATACTTGTAAACATAGTTGGGCAGGAAAACAGGCCACCAAGAATGTATAAGGGCAGTATTACTGTTTTAAGATAACATTGGCAACATGGGAATTAAAGTTGCCGCACTGAACAACCATTGAATATTGGAACAACCTGAATAGGAGCTGCTGTTTATAACCATGTAGCTTTCAACCAATTGCTAATTAGCAGTTTGCTAAAAAAACTTTACTTTCAATTAAATATCAAAAGCATGAAGAAGTTTTTACTATTCACCGCAGTAATATTTTTTGTACGATTTGCACAGGCAAGTAACCCAACCTGGTCTCAGGACGTTGCGCCGATTTTATATGCACATTGTACATCCTACCACCATCCGGGTAGCATTGCGCCATTTTCTTTGCTCAGCTATAACGATGCATATACCCATGCCAGTTTAATGAATAATGATCTTACGCAAGGAATTATGCCCCCATGGCCACCGGATACTACCTACAGCCGATTTTTACATGAACGCATATTAAGTGCAAGTGACAGAGCCATTATTGAACAGTGGGCGACCAGCGGCAAAGCAGAAGGCGATGTAACACTTGCTCCGTCGCAACCATCTTATCCATCGGGTTCGCAACTTGCATCTGTTAATTTATCTGTTCAAATACCAACGTATACGGTGAGCGGAACGGGCGATGTTTACAGGAATTTTCCTATTGCGACCAATTTATCGCAGGACATGTATGTAACTGCAATTGAGGTTTTGCCAGGCAATGCATCTATCGTTCACCATGTCCTGGTCTACCAGGATTCTACCACCCAACCGGCAACACTTGATGCCAATGACCCGGGGCCTGGTTACACGGATGCCGGCGGTACGGGTTCAAATGCTTCTATATTAATTAACGGATGGGCCCCGGGAGCGAGTCCTTATTATACACCTGTGGGAACCGGCTTTCGTTTACCGGCACATACCAATATAGTGGTGCAGGTACATTATCCAAACGGAACACAGGGGCAAATGGATAGCACCCGTATTAATTTTACATTAACCTCGGTTGCACAAAGAAATATATCGGTAGTTCCTATTCTGAATTACCTAAGCGATATGACCAATGGGCCTATTAATATTGCTGCGAATACCACTAAAACATATTACGAGAAATATACTATCCCAATAAATGTTACTCTTCTGGGAGTTTTTCCACATATGCACCTTATAGGACGTAGCATAAAATCGTGGGCCAATTTGCCAACTACAAACGATACTGTTCCGTTAGTCAATATTCCGAATTGGAATTTTCATTGGCAGGGCACCTACGTTTTTCAAAATGCGCTAAAAATACCAAGCGGAACAACGGTTCAGGCGTCGGCGTTTTACGATAATACCAGCAATAATCCGTATAACCCCAACTTTCCCCCTCAAGCTGTCGTTGCCGGCACTGCCACGACCAATGAAATGATGCTTGTTTACTTTTCATACCTTCCTTATCAAAACGGTGATACAAATTTGATTATTGACCGCAGGGTATTGGCACAAGGAGCTACCGCCTTTTGCAGTGGCCAATCGGTTGCCCTGCAAACTATCATAGGTGCACGATATACCTATCAATGGTATAATAACGGAACCAGCATATCGGGAGCTACCGGTGCAACTTATGTGGCCACTCAACCCGGAAATTATTATGTACACATAGTACTAGGCCCTAACAACACCTACAGTGATACGATTGCCGTTAGTATTATTTCAACCATACCCTCGGCTTCAGTAATTCCGGGTAGCGCAACCTTATGCTCGGGGCAGAATGTAACACTGAATGCTTCAACGGGTAATAATTATACCTACCAATGGTTTTTAGATACAGTACCTATTAGCGGGGCTAGTGCATCTTCATATTCCGCTACTTCTGCCGGAAATTATTCCGTTCAAGTATATAATGGATGTTATGCCAAATCCTCACAAGTGCCAGTCACGGTAGGTTCGGCGCCATCAGCAACTGTAACTCCCTCGGGAGCTACTTCTTTTTGCCAGGGAAATAACGTTACACTTAGCGCACCAAGTGGCTTGACTTATAACTGGAGTAACGGTTTAACTACCCAAAGTATTAGCGTTACCCAAACCGGTAACTATACTGTTACTGTATCGAGCGGAGGCAATTGCACAGCAGCCTCAACGGCAACCGCTATAACAGTAAATGCCGCCCCATCAGCTAGCATTAGTGACGGAGGAGCCACTACTTTTTGTGCGGGGCAAAATGTAATACTATCGGCACCCGGTAATTTAAGTTATAGCTGGAGCAACAATGCCACTGCACAAAGCGTTACTGCCGTGCAAACCGGCAGTTACAAAGTGACGGTTACTGATGGCAATGGCTGTACGGCTGCATCATCGGCCGTGCAGGTAACTGTTAATCCTCTGCCGACGGCTTCGATTAGTGCGAATGGCGCTACCAGCTTTTGCGCAGGTGGGAGCGTAACCTTAACGGCTGCAGTGAATGCTTCATATCATTGGAGCAATAATGCCAGTACCCAATCAATTTCGGCTAATGGCGCAGGTGGTTATGCCGTTACCGTTACTGATGCCAATACATGTAGCAACACGGCAAGTACTACCATAACCGTTTATTCGCTGCCCGACACCACAGTAAGTGCTAACAAACCAACTACTATTTGCCCGGGCGATGCTGTAACTTTAACCGGTGCCGCGGGATTAAGTTACTCATGGAGCAACGGAGCAACTACGCAATCGGTATCTGTTTCAAACAGCAGCACTTTGACACTAACGGTAACCAATCAGCACTCGTGCACTGCAGTTTCATCGCCAATTTCAATAACAGTTAGTAACAATGCTACGGCAAGTATTACTCCTTCGGGCGCTACTTCATTCTGTGCAGGAAATTCGGTTGTTCTTATAGCCAGCACAGGTACTTCGTACAACTGGAGCAATGGCTCTACCGGTCAGTCAATAACAGTAACCGCAAGCGGAAGCTATACCGTTAGTGTTACGGTAAGCGGAAGCTGTACGGCTGTATCGAATGCTCAAGCAATAAATATTTTTCAAAACCCGGATACACCTTCTATTACTGCCGGTGGCGCAACAACTTTTTGTGCAGGTAACAATGTTTCACTTAGCGCGCCTGCGGGATACAGTTATATGTGGAGTATGAACGAAACAACACAACAGGTAACTGTAAGTGCGGGGGGTAACTATACACTTACCGTTACCGATGGTAATGGTTGTAGCGCGGCATCATCGGCTACTACAGTAACCGTAAACACTTTGCCGGTTGTATCTTTCAGCTTTTCCGATTCAACAGTGTGTAGCAATGCTGCTGCTCTATCCTTAAGCGGGGGACTACCAACGGGCGGTACCTATTCGGGAACGGGTATTAGCGGCAATAGTTTTGTACCAGCGTTAGCAAGTTTGGGAGCAAATCTGATTACTTACACTTATACAGATAATAATGGTTGTGCAAATAGTGCCGCACAAAATATAACGGTTAGCAGTTGTTTGGGCATGGATAATATATTCCTTCAGGATATTATATGTATACCAAATCCAAGCAACGGAAACTTTGAAGTTAACTGGTCAGAAGCGAACATTGAGGTTACCGATATTAAGGTGTTTGATTTGGCAGGAAAACTAATTTATGTTAGCCAACCAGGCCATGCACAAAAACAAAGTATTGCTTTGCAAAAC
>CAIOTH010000018.1 GCA_903861145.1 uncultured Bacteroidota bacterium
AATGCCAACCTTAACAAGAAAAGTTTCGTGAGGATTAAACGCGAGGCCCTTTAAAACTAATTTATCCTCGCCTGTAAAAATTACACTTTTGTTTTTGCCATCTACCAAAATATTTTCGCCCTGGTTTTGGCCTTGTACCCACCGGTCAAACAAATCTCCCAATTCAACTTCAACTTTTAGATAAGCCGAAATATCACCGGCAAGGCTTGGATGAAATTGTTTTTCGGAACCAAACTCAAGTTTAAATACCCGGAGGTAATCGCCGGTGTTTGATATAATTACCTGGTGCCACTGTACTTCGCCACCGGTTGCATTGTTGACGATGAGACGGCGTGCTGCAATCTTATTGTTGTTTACAATGTTATCGGCGGTATTTACCACTTCGGGTATAGTTATTCCGTATGGGAAAGTGGAAGCGGTTACAATTCTTCCGAGTAGGCTTATATCCACTGTGTTTGTAGTGGCATCATAATTTTCGGGATTGGGTGGATACCATGCGGCACTTTGTAATGATTCGCCACCGGGTTGAATGACAGGGATGTTAATAGGTGAGGAGTTAATAAGGCCTCCCATTGGTAAGCGATTACCGGTAGTAGGATTGATAAATTGGTTAGTAGTCCAATCAGCCGGCCAGGCCTCACCGGTGCTGGTTTTTGTCCAATAAAGATTAAGTGTTTCGTTGCCCGAACTGGCTGTGCAACCAACATTGCGAATGCGGGCATTGGCATAATTTGGAGTGGAAGCGTTATAAACAGGATTTTGATTTGTGAACGTATGGTCATCCAACAACCGGTTAACGATATCGGGGCTTAACCAGTATTGCCAATCGTAACCATCAACATCGGCCTGGGTGTTGGGTTCGTTCAGCATATCCATGTAAGAATCGCGAAGCGTGAGCACCGGTGTTTGCGCGGTGGTTAATTTTAGCTGAATGATTCTTGAGGCTTCTTTCGGTACCGCCGATGAATGGTCGTAAACGGCCAAACGGTATTGGGCAAATGTTCCGCTAACAATAACTGGGGTGGGAGAGGTGTAGTCACTTAAAGTTGTGTTATTGCCCGGTAGGGGATCCCACCTGTAGGTATAGGGTGGGGTGCCGTTTTCAATAACCGGGTAAAACGTGGGGTTGATTCCATTTGAACTAAAACCGGGGGCGCAGATAGTGTTTAACTCTATACCGTCAATATACATGGTTTGTGTAGCTGTGTCGTTAGTATTAAACGCAGCCGAGGCTACCACAGCCGCGCCGGCATCCAACGCACCGGCGCCCATTTTGCCAACGTAGTATTCATTCAGGTTTATTCCGCTGCCTGTGGGGTATTCAACATAATCAATATTACGGGCGTTTGTTTTTAATAAATACTCCAGTTGGTAAGGACTTAGGCGAGTGTTAGCTGAGAGCATCAAACCTAAAGTGCCTGCTACAATAGGGCTGGCAAATGAGGTACCACAGGCATAGGAAATGTAATGCTGCGAAGAGTCGGTGGGGCTATAACTCGTTGTTGAAACGTTGTAAGCGGGAGCGGAGATGTCTACACGTTCGTTCGCTTCGTAATTTAAGGTGCCAAATTGCCCGATAGCATTACCGGGGCTTTCTTCATGGCAGTCTTTCCACATCCACGGAATACCGCCGGGTGGAAACGTAGTTGGCGACCAATTAGCAAACGTACCTAATGAATTTTGAAACCCCACTGCGCCAACGGTAATAATATGATCGAGCGAAGCCGGATAGGCATAGCTAAAAAGGCTTGGGCAATGGCCAAAACCACTTAAGCCGTTACCGGCGGCAAAGCAGGTGCTTGTGCCGTTTTCGTAAACCTCATCATAAACAAGTTGATCGGAAACAAAACCGGTGGGTTGTAAGGTTGGGGTACAGTCAAATCCGTAAAACCAGCTGTTATTAATAACCCTTAAGCCCATAGCTGACATGGATAGGCTAACATCATCGCCTCCCCGGTCATCAACATACAAGCTACAGTTAAAACCTATTGAGGCGACGCCAATGCCGTTATCGGTACGGGCGGCGACGCAACCGGCTACGGCCGTGCCGTGAAAATCGGGACGGTTATGGCCTATTCCAATTATCTGCTGTTTCAGATCGGGATTATTTACATCAAAGCCGCTGGGGTCGTTAATGCCGATAGTAATGGCGGGATTACCTTTGGTTACACCCCAGGCTGTTTTTGCATTGATATAATCTAACTGTGCGCCGGGATTGGAAGTTGACACGCCATTGTAATCGTTAGGAGTATATGAGCCGAGTGGTGCAATGATGTGCGCCTGTTTTACATATTGAAAACTGGCGGCATCGGCCATGTGGAGGGAGAGTACCGCGGAAAGGGCCGAAGGCTGATTTATACATGTTAGCTGGTAAATATTGCGGAGGTACTGATAATGCGAACCAGGATATAAAGGATGAAAACTTAAAACATTAACACCGGATAAGGATTGGCTTGCCACCGGGCTTGCTGACATTAACGCCGCTAGCCTGTCGGCATCGGAGCTGAAGGAAGAGAGGTTATAATTGGCGGGAATGCATAATTCAAATTTAAGCACACTGGTATCTTGCTGGGCAATAACGTATATGAAAGAAAAGAATTGAAGAAGGACCGCCCCTGTAAATTTCAAAGTAAACCGCACGCAACCGTTTTTGTACTGCATATTACTGAAAAAAGGGGATTCGATGACGGTTTTTAACGATAGAGGTACTGTAATGTTGTGCAATCAACACAAGCTTCTATTTCAATAATGAATCTGTAGATTTGCAGCTTTTAAGGAAATCAGGTATTCATTAAAACTGAACGTATGTTAAACAAGGTGCTCATCGGGATTTATAAGCGCGATTTAAATAAGCTAAAGGAGGAACTAAACGCCTATGCCGACGAAGCAGCCATTTGGCGAGTGCAGGATGGGATAAGTAATTCGGCGGGTAATTTGACGCTGCATTTAATTGGTAACCTTAACCATTTTATTGGGGCAACATTGGGAAACTCGGGTTATGTGCGTGACCGGGATAAAGAGTTTTCGCTGAAAAATGTACCGCGCAGTGAAATTATTGTCTCCATTGATAACACCATTGCGATTGTTGAATTGACGCTTGAAAAGGTAAAGGAAGAGGATATGGATAAACAATTTCCTTTGCCGGTGGGTAAAGAGGATAATTCAACGCGCTTTGTGCTGCTTAACATGTTGGTGCATTTAGGCTATCATTTGGGGCAAATTAATTATCACAGAAGGTTAATTGGAAAATAATTTATGAAGAGCAGGACGGGAAGGATAGTTGCGGGAATAATAGTGGGTTTGTTTGTGCTACTAAATGTTATTGGTGCATTTCAGGCATATAAGTTTACGCACTTTACTGCGGAAAAGGTAATGAGGATAGATCCGCACCATTTAAGCACCGGTGATAAAATTAAGGCGATAGTTTTTGGAATTGATATGCCGCGACCGATAGATTCGGTAAAGCCATCGCAGCCATTTGAGACGGTTCAATTGCAAAGTAATGTGAAGCTGGAGTGTTGGAGTTTGCATGCTGATAGTGCTAAGGGAACGGTAATTATTTTTCACGGGTATCGTGCTTCGAAATCGCAGATGATCGACAGGAGTGATGAGTTTTTGAAGATGGGGTATAATACTTTGCTGGTTGATTTTATGGGTTCGGGAGGGTCAGAAGGTAACAGCACTACCATTGGATTTAAGGAGGCGGAAGAGGTAAAAGCTGCTTATGATTATGTGGCAGGGACAAGTGAGAAGCACATTTATTTATTCGGGACATCGATGGGTGCGGTTTCGATTATGAAGGCGGTTAATGATTATCATTTAGATGCAAGCGGGTTAATACTTGAGTGCCCATTTGGAACGATGTTTCAAACGGTTGGTGTAAGGGTGAAGAAAATGGGATTGCATGGCTTTCCTACAACTTATTTGCTTATGTTTTGGGGCGGTTTAGAGAATGGCTTTTGGGCCTTTAAGCATAACCCCGAAGATTATGCAAAAAGCATTAATACACCGACACTATTGCTTTACGGTGAAAAAGACGATAGGGTTAGCCAGAGGGAAATTGACCGGATTTATGCAAATCTTAGCGGTATCAGGGATTTAAAGACTTTTCCGCTTTCCGGTCATCAGGATTATATTCCCCGGTATGGTGATTTATGGCGTAATGACGTAAGTTCTTTTATGCTGTTAACCAATCACTAATTGCTTTAGTGTTTGATATTCAATACTCTTCAAAATTGGCTGTTAACAATAGATAACCGACCTTTTTTTAAGGCCCTATCTTTGTGGTGAACTAGTTAACTTTACATCACTAAATCCAAAGCTTATGTTTGAGTACGCAAAAATTAAAGCTGAACTGGAGGACGTAAAATGCCCTGTTCATGGTAAGGCAGCCATTGTTATTTTTGATAATGGTAAAATGACTTTTGAAAATGTTTGTTGCGAAGCCCACCGTAAAAAATTAGAAGAGGTTTTACCGGAAATTGAACAAGAGGATATTACTGAATTACTGGAGGTGCGGTATTAAGTAAGCGCTACATCATGCGCGCCGAAAACTCTTTCACCACAATAAATACGGCGGTTATTAATATGAACCAGCCGAAGTATTTTCTTAATTTATTGTTGTGGATGTATGTGGCAAGGTAGTGCCCGATAAATACACCGGCTATTGAGAAGAAGAGAAAGGTGAAGAAAAATGGCCAATCTATTTGCACGTGCGAACGCAAATCGCCGGCAAAGCCGATAAAGGAGTTAATTGATACAAGTAGTAACGAAGTGCCAATGGCTTTTTTGGTGTGCACGTTTGCAAAGTATATTAAAGCCGGTACCATTAAGAAACCACCACCGGCACCTACCAAACCAAGAAATGCACCAATTAGTACCGCAAAAAACGCAAGACGAAAATGGTTGACCTCATGTTCCTTTTCGCCGTCGTTTGCGTTGCCTGAGCTAATCATTTTATAAGCGGCTATGAACATTACCAAAGCCAGAACAATTAGTATGAACAGGTTTTTATCAATTGTATAACCACCTACAGTAAACATAACTTTAGGCAGGTTGGGCATTACCCATCTACGAACAATGTAGACTGATATTACTGAAGGAATACCATAATAAAGCGCGGCATTATAGTCAACTAAGTTTTTGCGGATGTTTTGGTAGGCTCCGGAGGATGCTGAAAGTGCTATAAGAATAAGCGAGTAGCTGGTTGCAAGTTGCGGCTCGATATGAAATAGATAAACCAACACTGGTATGGATAATAACGCCCCTCCACCGCCCAGAAGCCCCAGCACCAATCCTGTTAAGGTGGCCCCTATATATCCAAGTATGTGTAAAATATCCAAATGTTGTATTTTATAATGTGGGCTAAACGGGGGCAAGCTAAAAATTATCATTTATCTTTGCGCACGATTTTTTAAACCGATAACATAAAACGTATCATATGAAAGCACAAATTAAATTCTTTGCAGGAGCAGTACTGTTGGTTCTACTCGTTTCATCATTTGCAATGACCCCGGTTAAATTTAAAACCGAAGTTGTAACTATTAAAACATCGGCAGTTTGCGAATCGTGCAAGGCCAGAATTGAGAAAGCTTTAAAAAGCAGCGATGGAGTATTGCAAGCCAAATTAAACCTTGATGACAAGAAGGTTATGGTTAAATACAATCCCGAAAAGACAAACCCTGATCAGATTAGAGCGGTTATTGCAAGCACCGGTTACGATGCGGATAACGTGAAGAAAACCGATGAAGGCTTTAAAAAACTACCTCACTGCTGCCAAAAAGGTGGTGCAGGATGCGAGCATAAGGAGTAATTACGGCAGGTATATTTTTAACTGACCGTAATCAACAATCATCTTATACTTTAACATTAAATCGGAGCCGAGGATACCATTTATCTTCGGCTTTTTTGCGCTACGGTAAACCTGGTTAACGTGGCCTAAATCGATGGCGGCAATATTGTAGTTTTTAACCACGTGCTGCCCAATTTCTATGGTTTTTACTTTGCCAAAGTGCGATTCGGAGGTAGAACTGTGTAAGCCGGTGGTTTCCTGCTTAACGGTTTTCATGTGTTTCTTGCCAATTTTCTCTTCAAAATACTTTTTATCGAGCACGGTTTTGCTGGCACCGGTATCAATTAAAAAGCGGCATTTTACGCCATTGATTTTAAGATTTAAAAAAAGGTGGTAGCCGCCCTCATCAAAGGCGCCTAAAATAATTTTTACTGAGCTCACTTTTGTTTTCATAGTATAACGAAAATAAAAAAGTCTTCGCATTGCGAAGACTTTTTATATACAAGTCAATTAACTAATGCAAATACAAAGTTGTAAGCTACAGAACGCTGTTCATGCTGCGAACTGCTTCTGCGCTTTTATTGAAAAGTTCCTGCTCTGCGGCATCTAGTTTGTAATCAACAATTTTCTCCCAACCGCTTTTGCCCAGTACCACCGGTACACCTAAGCAAATATCCTTTTGTCCGTATTCGCCTTCGAGCAACACGCAGCAAGGGAAAACTTTCTTCTCATCGCGCACAATACTCTCAACCAAAGCAGCAACGGCAGCACCGGGTGCATACCAAGCTGATGTTCCGATTAGTTTAGTTAGGGTTGCACCACCAACCATGGTATCTGCCGATACTTTCGATAACTCTTCGGCGGTTAATAAGTTGCTAACCAGGTTTCCGTTTAAGGTGGCTTGGCGTGTAAGAGGTATCATGGTAGTATCGCCGTGTCCACCAATTACAACTGCGTGCAGGTCGGCAGGTGAGCAGTTTAATGCCTGGCTGAGGTAATATTTAAAACGTGAGCTATCCAAAATTCCACCCATGCCGATAATGCGATTTTTAGGCAAACCACTGCTCTTTAACGCAAGGTAAGTCATGGTATCCATTGGGTTACTTACTATAACGATGATGGCGTTTGGAGAATGCTTAAGTATGTTTTCGGTAACTCCTTTTACAATGTTCGCGTTGGTTCCTATCAACTCTTCGCGGGTCATACCAGGTTTACGTGGAATGCCCGAAGTAATAACTACTACATCGCTACCGGCAGTTTTAGCGTAATCGTTTGTAGAGCCGGTAAGCTTAGTGTCAAAACCACACAATGCGGCGGTTTGGCTCATATCAATAGTCTTACCTTCGGCAAGGCCTTCTTTAATATCCAAAAGCACTAATTCGTGCGCAAGTTCCCTTCTGGCAATGTTATCGGCTACTGTGGCACCTACTGCGCCTGCGCCTACTACGGTAATTTTCATGATTGATTATTTATGGTTTAAAAAAGCGGTGCAAACATAGCCGAAAAAGAAAAAAAAGCAAATGATATTTGGCAGGCTGTTCACAAGTATTAACCAGCCCGTTATTGGTATCAGATTTTTTGGGAGATTAGTTTTCCCCACCCCATACAGGTTGCGTTGTGAAGCGTTAACTTTGTTGGGTTGACGGATTTCGGTTTAGGGTTGACGGCTTACAGTTTACCGTTTTCGGTTGACGGTTTTTAGCTTTAAGTTGATAAGATACCACCGGTGATTAGCCATTAATCGTGAAGAGAAATTGGAGTGGTAAAGGCGGCTGTTTTTTGGTTTTATATTATTGGTAATCATTGTTTTATATAGTATAAATTATAAAAAAGTATACACTTGAAAAAATGTGCAAATTTTGTTGATTTTTGGTGATATAATATGTTGATTATCAAATGATAATAAATAGCGAAATTTATAAAAGTATACTAAAGTATACAGAATTTTAAAATTGGCCGCCGGTTTTTGAAACCCTTTATTTATATAAAGCCCCTTATATGCTTTCACGCAAAAATTTTATTCAACGGTCGGCCTTAGCAACTGTAAGCCTTTCGCTACTTGAGTTTATACAACCGGCAAATGCTGCAGAGTTGAGTGCGCATTTGGAAAGGATAGAACCGTTGAGTGCAGAAGCTGCTGCAAGGGATGAGGATTTTTGGGCCTGGATAAGGGAGCAGTATACTACCTCGCCCAATATCATGAATTTGAATAATGGTGGGGTAAGCCCGCAACCCAAACCGGTGCAGGATGCACATATTCGTTACTACCAGTATTGCAATGAGGCACCCTCTTATTATATGTGGCGAATACTTGACCTGGGGCGCGAGCCGCTGCGTAATAGGCTGGCGGAATTGGCGGGGTGTTCGCCTGAGGAAATTGCAATTAACCGCAATACCACTGAGGGGTTGAACACTATCATTTTCGGGCTTAATTTAAAAGCAGGCGATGAGGTAGTGCTGACTAAATACGATTACCCCAACATGACCAACGCCTGGAAACAACGCGAAAAGCGCGATGGCATTAAACTGAACTGGGTTGAGTTGGATTTACCGGTAGAGAGTGACGCTACTTTTTTAGAGAAGTTTGAAAAAGCCATTACCCCCAAAACCAAAATTGTACATGTAACGCACATGATGAACTGGACAGGGCAAATATTACCTGCGAGGAAGATTGCGGATATGGCGCATAAAAAAGGATGCGAAGTGATTGTGGATGCATCGCACTCGTTTGTGCATATTGAGCACAAGATTTCGGAGTTGGATTGCGATTACTATGCAGCATCACTGCACAAGTGGTTATGTGCCCCGTTTGGCACCGGGTTTATGTTTATTAAAAAAGAGAAGATTAAAAACGTATGGGCGCTGCTATCGGCACCGGTGCCTGATGCGGGTAATATTGGCAAGTTTGAAAGCATAGGTACCCGCTCGTTTGCGGCTGAAATGGCGATTGGAAACGCTATTGATTTTCATTATTTGATTGGCAGTAAACGGAAAGAAGAGCGGCTACGTTTTTTGAAAAACTATTGGTGTGAGAAAGTAGCTAAACTACCCAAGGTTAAATTTTATACCTCGATGAAACCGGAGTATAGTTGTGCCATTGCCACATTTGGCATTGAGGGTTGGGACCCGACGGATATTAGCAGTGAGCTTTTCGACAAATGGAAGATACATACTACGACTGCTAACCATGAGGCTGTTAATGGGGTGCGTATAACACCGCACGTTTATACCAGTTTGCGGGATTTGGATGTGCTGGTGGCGGCTATTACGGAGATTGCAGGGAAGGTGGGGCCGGTGAAGAAGAAGGAGTGATTAGTTTAAGGTAGATAGAATATCAGGGAACCTTATTTAATTGGTAAAGTTGTAATTTAGCAGTAAAGAATTTACTATGGATTTAATTTCAAAATACGATCTGATTGAGAAAATAGTTCGAACGGATAACGAAGTAATACTCAACCAGGTAAAGCACTTGCTGGAAGAACAGGAATCTGAATCATGGGAAAGCTTAAGTCCGGCGCTGAAAGCTTCCCTTAAGCGTGGACTGACACAGGCAGATAAAGGGCAGGTGTCAAACCATTCGGATGTAATGAAACGGCTTAAGAAAAAATATGTGAAATGAGTTATAAGGTGTTATGGACCTCTGAAGCGGAGCAGACCTTCAATCAAAATATCCTTTATCTTGAATACGAATGGACGGAGGTTGTAATTGAAAATTTCATAAATAAGGCGGAAGAATCAATAAGCACTATCAAAGCAAATCCGTTATTATTTCCTGTGGTTAGTAAAAAGAAAGGCATCCATAAGTGCTTAGTAGTAAAGCAGGTTTCTTTATACTATAAAGTAGTGGGAAAGAACATATATCTTTTGACGTTTTGGAACAACTATCAAAATCCTGATAGATTAAAAGTGCAGTAAAAAATTTTATTTCAACTGCACCTTCAAAATTTCAACTGTATTCGTCATCACCTTGAATCTTTCATCCATTCTATGTCCTGCAACCCAAACAATTTTTTGATTGGACTCGATAACCCAGATGGTTTCTTTTTGGTTGAGGGCAATTTTTTGGTCGGTGAAGAATTTCTTTAGTTTCTTCTTCTTCATTTTCATACCGAAAGGGTAGAAGTAGTCGCCTTGTTGCCAGTGGCGCACGATTAGAGGGAACTCAAGTTTTGAAAGGTCGATAAAAGCGGTGTTTTTATCGGCTGTTATTTTAAGTTGTTCTATGTTTAGTGTAGTAAGTTTTAGGGAGGCACCGGGTAGTTTAATTTCGGTATCGTCTTTTTGAATGAGTTGTGCAGTAAAGTCTTTTTGAGCAAGTTGGGTAAGGATGAAAAAGCGGCGGTCTTTAATTATGCGGGCTTTATCGGTAAGAAACTGCTTACCCGGGATGTTATCAAGATTAGCCAGCATGTCTTCTATTTGTTCGGCATTAAAACCAAAGTCTTTTAAATGCTCAAACAGAATTGTAGAGGCGTTTTTGAGTTTTTTGAGTTTTAGAATGGGAATATAGATATCGTCTTTTCGTTCAAGAAACAAGCCTTTAACGGGTTTGTTATTTTGCTTTTCGTAGAGCGCTTCCAATTCAGAGAACAGATCAATCTTATCGCCCAGTGTTTTTTCTAACGAAGGATTAATCTCTTTCATTAAAGGAATAAGGTTGTGGCGAATGTTATTGCGCGCGTACTTGTCTTCAGCATTCGAGCTATCTTCTCTATACAACAGTTGATGTTGTTTTTGGTAGGCTTCAATTTCTTCGCGCGCAGCGAATAACATAGGACGGATGATGTGTTCGTGCCTAACCGGTATACCTCTTAAGCCACGAATGCCTGTGCCTTTAATCAGGTTGTAAATGATGGTTTCGATATTATCGTTCAGGTGATGCGCCGTAGCTATTAAATCAAGTTTCCAGTCTTTACGCAACTCTTCGAACCAGGTGTATCTTAATTCGCGCGCAGCAAGTTGAATGGAGATGTTTTTAAGAGTGGCGTATTCTTTTGTTGGGAACGACTTTACGAATATTTCGACTTTATATTTTGCAGCGATTGTTCTTACCAAATCTTCATCAGCATCGCTTTCGGCACCCCGTAAATTAAAGTTGCAGTGCGCAATGGCAAATGGAAAACCGGCTTGCTGAAACAGGTGGCACATAACCATAGAGTCCATACCGCCACTAACGGTAAGCAGGCATTGCTTTTTGCGGCTGGCCAGGTGCTTTAGCCGATTAAAGTCGGTAAACTTTTGAAGTAGGTCTTTGTGCTTGTTCATTCTTCCAATAACATTAAAGCTTCGTTTAGTTCGCCGGCAGTTTTTAAATCGTTTGCAGTTCGGGCAACAATTATACCCTTGCTGTAAATGTCAATTGCCTGAGGTAACTGATTTAAGCGTTCGTGCAATTTACCAAGTTGATAATAAACGGGCACATATTGGGGATGATTTTGTAGCACTGCGGTGAAATATTTTAAGGCTTCGGCATCGTTATTCATACCCACATGCTCTTGCGCAATGGCAAATTTGATAAAGGCATCATCGGGTTTTTGCCTTTCCATTTCTTTTAATTTATCGAGTCGCAGGTTCATCAGTTTTTTTTACGAAACAAGGGTCGAATAAGAGAGTAATTGGCATAAGCGCCATTTATACACACACTATCCACGTTTTAGCCTTAAAATAAGGTATTCAAGCCTTGTTATTTTGTTTTGAGAATAGTCAAATATCCATATTTTCGCACCGCAATTTTAAAACTTATAAAATGAAGATACTCGTTCCAATAGCAAAAGTGCCTGATACAACCTCGAAGATTGCTTTTATTGACAACAATACTAAGTTCAATGCCGACGGTGTTACTTTTATTATGAACCCTACCGACGAATGGTATGCACTGGTGCGTGCCATTGAGTTGAAGGAAAAACAGGGTGGTGAAGTAGTTGTGATACATGTTGGTGGTGCTGATGCTGACCAGATAATCCGCAAGGCGCTGGCCATTGGTGCTGATAAAGCAGTACGTGTTGATGCAGACCCTACTGATGCATATTTTGTAGCCGTGCAAATTGCCGAGCATGCCAAGACTGAAAACTACGACCTGATAATTACCGGGAAAGAAACAATTGATTACAACTCGTTCGAAATTACCGGCATGCTGGCTGAGTTACTAGATATGCCTGCAGTAGCTTTGGTTTCGAAATTAGAAGTTGAGAACGGCGTTGCTACTTTAAAGCGCGATGTTGAAGGTGGCACTGAGACTGTTGAAGTTAAATTGCCTTTAGTTGTTGGTGCGGAAAAAGACCTTGCTTTAGCACGCATACCAAACATGAAGGGTATTATGTCGGCCAGAACAAAACCTTTGGCAGTTGTACCTGCTACCGGTGCTGATAAACTTACCAATATAGTAAGCTATGCTTTGCCTGTAAAGGCGAAGGAGTGTAAGTATGTTTCGCCAGATAACGTTGGCGAACTGGTTAGGTTATTGCACGAAGAAGCAAAGGTTATCTAATCGAAACAGGGTTATAAAATCATTCAAAAAAATCTAAAAGATATAACATGGCAGTTTTAAGTTTTGTAGAGGTAGCAGATGGTAAAATAAAGAAAGCTTCGGTTGAGGCGGCTTATTATGGTTCGAAAGTTGCTGAGAGTCTTGGCACTGATTCAATAGCCTTAGTAATTGGGGAAGCCGGTGCTGATGTACTTGCAGCTTTAGGCCAGGTGGGTGTAAAGAAAGTGGTGCAGGCAAACAACGCCAAATTCAACAGCTTCGATTCGAAGGTATATACTAAAATAGTTGCTGAGGCAGTTGCTCAGAGTGGGGCAACGGTGGTTGTTCTTTCGTTTAACAACAATGGCAAACTTTTGGCTCCACGTTTAAGCGTGAAGTTGAAAGCCGGTTATGTGCCGGGTGCTGTTGAGTTGCCTGTTTTTAATGGCAACACAGCTATTGTAAAAAAGAATGTGTTCTCGGGTAAGGCATCGGCTCAATACCAGGTGGCAACTGATGTAAAAGTAATTTCGGTTAACCCCAATTCACTGGCTCCGGTAAAAGGTGCGGGTGTTGCAGAAGTAATGCAGGTTATACCCACAACGGTTACTGATGCCGACTTTGGTGTGGTTGTAAAATCGGTTGATAAAATTACAGGCACGGTGCCTTTAACCGAGGCTGAATTAGTTGTTTCGGCAGGCCGTGGATTAAAGGGCCCTGAAAACTGGGGAATGATTGAAGAGTTGGCAAAAGAAATGGGTGCAGCAACAGCTTGTTCTCGCCCGGTATCTGATGTTGACTGGCGCCCTCACCACGAGCACGTGGGTCAGACCGGTTTAACTATCCGTCCTAATTTATATATTGCTGTAGGTATTTCAGGCGCTATACAGCACCTGGCCGGGGTGAACGGTTCAAAGGTGATTGTTGTAATAAATACAGATCCTGAAGCGCCGTTCTTTAAAGCTGCCGACTATGGTATTGTTGGCGATGCTTTCCAGGTGGTGCCGGCTTTGATTCAAGAGTATAAGAAATTTAAAGCGGCACATTAAACACAGGCAGGCTCTTTAATGAACCTTTTTATTTAAGGGCTTGTTAAACTGTTATTTTGCCCGAAAGGTTTGTTTTTGAAAAAATCCGGAAAATCCTTTTACATTTCGCACAGGTTGAATTATATTGTATCTAATGAGAAAGATTGAATTAGAGATTATTGCGCTTTCACACAGTGTTACTCAATCTCATTCTTTTGCGGTGGTTTTGGGCGAAATAGGCGGCTCACGCAGGTTGCCTATCGTTATTGGGGGCTTCGAGGCCCAGGCAATAGCCGTGGCGCTTGACAATATGAAGCCTTCGCGACCTCTTACACATGACCTGATGAAGACCATGTGCGATACCTTCGAAATTCAATTGGAATACATCTATATCTCAAAATTACTTGATGGTGTTTTCTATTCAAATCTGGTATGCAAAAAAGGAGAGGACCTTTTTGAGGTAGACTCCCGCACATCTGATGCGTTGGCATTAGCCGTTAGGTTTGATTGCCCGATTTACGTTGAGGAAACTATTTTGTTAGAGGCGGGTGTAGAGGCCGATCCTAATGAAGAGACTTCGGTTACGGCTACCGAGGAAAAGCAAATTGCCGAGCTAACCAGTCCGCATACCCCTTCAAATTATAGTGAAATGTCAGTGGCAGATTTACAAGTTCAACTCAAAACGGCTCTCGATAAGGAGGACTATGAACTTGCTGCAAGAATTAGGGACGAACTGAATAAAAGGAAGTCATCATCCTGAGAAACTTCTTTTGCTATGTCAAACAGCGTAATAAGTTTATGTTTGGCAAAATAATTTAACAATACATGGAGCGTTTTACAGGGCTTATTGGTGTGGTGCTAATACTTGGCATTGCAATTTTGATGTCGAACAACCGCAAGGCAATCAATTTGCGTCTGGTATTTAGCGGGCTTGCATTACAGCTAGGCCTGGCAATTTTTGTGTTGAAGACTACTGTGGGCCAACTAACGTTTCAATGGGTAGGGGCCAAGATTGAACGCTTGCTTGAAATGGCAGATAAAGGTGGCGAGTTTGTATTTGGAGGCCTTATACACCCCGAATTGTTGCATCCTATTTTTGGTGATGCCCATAGTTTCCTTTTTATGTTTAAGATAATGCCCGCCATCATTTTTGTGTCTGTGTTGGTTAGCATTGCCTATCATATTGGTTTGATGCAAATTATTGTGTCGTTTTTTGCGCGTATCGTTCACTTTCTGATGCAGGTTAGCGGTAGTGAAGCCCTCTCGAATGTGGCTTCAACTTTTGTGGGACAGGTAGAGGCGCAGATTATGATACGCCCTTACATTTCGAGCATGACTATGAGTGAATTGCTTGCAAGTATGAGCGGAAGTATGGCAACCATTGCCGGTGGAGTAATGGCCATTTATATATCCATGGGTATACCGGCCTCCTATCTGTTAGCGGCTAGTATTATGGCGGCACCGGCTTCGTTAGTGATAGCCAAAATAGTTTGGCCAGAAACTGAAGAGTCGGCTACCAAAGGTTCAGTTAAACTTGAAATAAAGAAGGCACACGCCAACCTGCTTGATGCTATATCTCATGGAGCTTCGGATGGGTTGAAGATATCATTGAATGTGATTGCCATGCTTATAGGTTTTATCGCCCTCATCGCGCTTGTAAATGCCATATTAATAAAGCTCGGAGTATTACTCGCTATGACTGGTATGCATCTTGATTTTATTGGCATCAACCTCTCTAACTTTACCCTTGATTCTATTTTCGGCTCTGTGTTCTCCGTATTTGCCTGGGCAATGGGCGTTCCGCACAGCGAGATTCACGAGGTGGGTTCGTTACTTGGAACCAAGTTGGTTATAAACGAGTTTGTTGCTTACAGCAAATTAACGCCCATGATTGCTTCTCACACTTTATCTCCTAAGGCTATCCTTATTGCAACTTTTGCGCTCTGCGGGTTTGCTAACTTTAGTTCTATTGCGATACAGGTTGGCGGCATTGGAGAGTTGGCTCCTGATAGAAGAAAGGACCTTGCAAAACTTGGTTTTAAAGCGTTAATGTGTGGTACACTGGCTTCGTATCTTTCAGCTACGATAGCAGGTATATTGTCATAATTGAGCTTTACTTAAACCCAATCTGCTTCGAATCAGCCTCAGCTACTTTGTTGTAAAAATCCCTGAACTGGGCATATTCTTCCGGTGCAACGATGTCCTTCTTAAACTTCATTTCCCGCACTACCTTTAAGTTTCCGGGCGTTGAGGTATACGTTAAGCTGTAATCGGCAGCACTACAAGTAAGAGTAACGGTTTTAGGTTGCTCGGCAAGCGCTGCACCTTTGGGTATTTCGATGTTCATGGTTTCTTTGCTTGCCTCAGCGGCATTATATGCCCAAACCAGGAAGGGATATTTTCTTGTCTCTAACGATAGAAAATCGAGTGACCTGACTCCCTCACTCCATGGCAACCGGAATATCTTAAAGCCTACAACCTCTGATAAGTGGTTTTTAATGTTGAAGGAGTAATCATAAGTAAAAGTGTCACTTCTTGTTTTTAAATCGCCAAGGTGCAGGCTTAATAATTTCATAGGCGTAGTAAAGTCAGAAGCCAATGCCTGTGTTATCATTTTCTCCTGCTTGTCCCTACCCTGGTTATCGTAGTCGCTGCGCATTTGCGAGGCAAACATGCCGGTCTTAATATTTTTACGGCTAAGTATTACATCATTGTTTTCAAACTTTAGTTGCGATTCACGTGTAATTCCATTCACACTCCTGTTATCTGAGTAGAATTTGCTAAGCTGGGTTGCTGAACTATCGCCATTGCGAGGAATGAAAAGGATATTAGAATTCAAATCGATGGTTGGAATAGTGGCGAACGAAAGCTTTTGGTCGGTGAGTTCGACATAGTATTTTTTGCCATCGGCCTGTAGCTGTGCCACACAATGGTCAAAATCAATACTGGGTAAATTAAGCTGCTGCATACCGTTATCTCTTGTATCCACCAATATCAGGTTAGCCTTAACACCGGCCTCCTTACACATCGCAACAAACAAGGTTGACACATCCTTGCAATCTCCTAACTTAGTGCTTAACGTTCTCGATGCTTTTTGAGGGATAATAGGCCCGTGCATAAACGGCACATTGCTATAGCTCACGTTATCTTCAATATAGTTGTAAATAAGTTTAGCCTTTTGCAAATCACTAAGTCCGTTTTTGTTTCCTAAAAGATTGGCCACCGTTTCTTTGATTTCAAAATCGGTTTTAGCCAGGTTGCTTGATAAGTCCGAGTACCAATTGCTTACATACTTCCAGTCCGGAATGGTTGAAAGATCAAGTATCGCTCCTACATCTGAGAAAGCCGACATATAAGGTTCAGGCTTTACGGCCGGTTGGTCTTTGGCTTCCCAAACATACATTTTCATGTCTTCAACCTCGGTAATTACTGGTTTTATACCAGAGTGTAATACCTCGCTCTTAAACTTTTGTTTATTGGGAAAGAGTACGCTATACCTTGAACGCTTTACGGGAAACTCAGAGTTGAAATTAAACTGTTCCCAGAGGTGCTGTGCCAGCTTGCCGGTGTTGTAGTTTTCAAGCCGGTAAGAAACATGTATTGCATCGCCCGATTCAAGATTGGTGAATACCAGCATCCCTTCATTCTTTTCAGCCTGTAGTTTATTTCCATCTTTCTTTAATACTTCCGCCTTGTCAATAATTAAGCGCTGGCTGTAACGGTTATACGCAATGCCATATTGCTTCCAGTTGTCAATACCATTTTGGTTGAAAACCTTAACCAGCATCTCGGCTTTCTCTTCGGTAGCGCCTTCAGGATAAACCACCCGCTGCATTTCGTTCAGCAACACCACGCTGTTGTCATCAGGGTAATCCTCAGCCTTTGGCGCATTTTTGAATAACTCATAGGCATCCGTCTTTTGAAAGTTTTCGAACAAGTCCTTTTTGCCCTCTAACTTTCTCAACTGCTTACGCGCTTCATAATTGGTAGGAGTGAAGTAAATAGCCTTCTTAAACGCTTCCTTGGCCTCTTCTGGTTTTTCCATAGCTTGGTAAATTCGGCCAAGCTTATTCCAATAAGTCCCAATATAAGGTGCAAAATCAAGCGTCTTTTTACACCATTTTAGAGCGTTGTCGTATTCCTGCGAACTAAAATACAGATCACTCATTTCTGAATAATACCCTATCGAATATGGGTAGTTTTCAATGCGCTGGTTGTATATTTCGTAAGCCTCTTTTTTATTTCCAAGGTCGAAGTAATTACTGGCAAGCGCCATCATTACCTTATCGCTATAATCATTTTTTAAGTAACCTTTCAAAATAACATTGGCCTTTGCCAAATCCTTGCTGGTGTTACGCTCAATGGTATAGGCCAGGTTCATCAGTTCATAATTATCCGGGTATTTCTCGTATAATCTTTTCGAAGCTGATATTATTTCATCATACTTATTCCTGCTAGCCGAAATGTTCAAAGCCAGTAAATCGGTATACTCATCCTCGCCATAAATGCTTTTGTATTTGTCTAAAAGCCTTTCCTGTTCATCATAGTTTTCTTTCTGGCGCGCCTCTTCAATTTCACCTTTCAAAGAATATACACAATCCGAATCATTGGTTTTAATCTTCTCATACTCTTTGGTTACATCTGTAACATCGTTATCGCGTATATATGCCTCAATCAACCGGGTGCCAACAAAACTATTGTTAGGTGCCAGTTGCTGGGCTTTCTTTAGCGCTTTGCGAGCCTCATAAACCTTATCGTTGCGCAGATAAACATCAGATAATAGTAGATGGTTAACAAGATTTTCAGGCTCCGTTTTTACCTTGTTTTCAAAAAACTCCTCTGCAAATAAAGTGTAGGTATTAACCGTATAATCGATGGCAGGTTTATAAAGTTGCAGGTCAGTAACTGTGGTTAATCCTTTTATCGGGCGACCGTCTTTGTCTGTCGCTCTAATCATAAAATTCGCCCTGCCGCTTTCACTTTCTCCAATTTGAACTAACACCCGGTTATACCCCTTATTCAGCTTAACGTTATTAGTATAAATGTCCAGGTCGCAGTTTCTTTCCTCTAGTACATTAGTAACCAGCTTATCATTCACCCAAATTTTAAGTGAGCCTGAGTTACCCGATCTAAAGTATACCTCTTGTTCAACATCACTATTCAAATAGGTTTGGGCGTACATAATCGAATTGTTGATGTCCATATAAAAATCAAAGTCAAACCACTTATCACTTCTTTCATATGGTGGTACAAACCAACTAACATCGGCATTAACCTTGTTTTTAAAAATTGCATCCGGCTCCGGGTTTGCAATCACTCTGAAATCCTTGTTAAAACCACTACCTGACGTGTTATCGAAGGTCCCCAGTATCTGCCATTTGCTAATCGCTCCCAGCTTATCATATTCCTCACGCGCTTTTCTAAAATCACCTATCGATTCGTAATTCTTTCCAATCATAGCATGCGCCATGGCCTGTATAGTGCCATTTGCTTTTGGGTCCATCGTTAACCGCTTCAGCAAATCCAGTCGCTCATCTTTCTTCTTTTCGTCACCATTAAAAACTACCGGCGCATTCCAAAGGGCGTATATATATGGGTATGGATTTGGTGATGCCTCAAAGAAATTCTTAAATGCCTTAAAGCCCTCAGTGGTCTTATCCTCACTCCACCAAACTAACGTTAGTGCAAGATTGGCATCGGCTTTAGTATCAGCATCATTGGCTGCCTTTTGAAAAAACTCGATAGCCTCTTTCCTCTTGTTTTTGTTGAAAGCATCCCATCCTTGTTTCATGGTTTCCTTATTTGCCAATAAGCCTTGCGAGAAAACTAAAAGCATGGTCAGGGCAAGCGTCGTTCTCCTATAGTTCATCATCATCATTTTGTTTCTAACTAATTACCTGCTAATATATTGTTTTGTATAAGAAATGCTGATTATTGCAAAATGTCCGCCGCCCTACTCGACCTTCAATATTTGCCCCCTGTTTCGTGGTTTAAAAACTTCATGCATTACGAACCGGTATGTATAGAAAAGCAAGAGAACTTTGTAAAGTCTACCGGTCGAAATCGCTGTCATATAGCAGGCGCAAATGGCAGGCAAATCCTTACTATTCCATTGCAGGGAGGGCGCGACCATCACCGTAAATACACCGACACCAAAATTGCCTATACTTCCAATTGGCAAGATAGCCATTGGCATAGCATAAAATCGGCCTACGGCAGTGCTCCTTACTTCGAATTCTACGCTCACATTTTTCAGAAATTTTATGAAACCGAGTACGTCCTTTTGTTCGATTTTAACCTTCAATTGCTC
>CAIOTH010000019.1 GCA_903861145.1 uncultured Bacteroidota bacterium
CATTTCATTTAATTCCCCGCCAACCACTGTTCTGGGTCCATCTTGTCCTTACCCTTCCATATTTCAAGATGCACCTTGGTTACATCCTCATTTTTATCAGTATGCAAGCTGCCCAGGCTTTGTTTAACGCCAATGGTTTGGTTGGTTTTTACGGCTACGGTTTCAATATTGCTGTAAACGGTAAAGTACTCACCGTGTTTTACTATTACGCAGTTTTGAGTTGTAGGTAAAAAGAAGACGCTCACCACCGTGCCGCCAAAAACAGCTTTTGCATCAGCGCCCGAAACGGTCTTTATATCCACCCCGTTATTTTCTACCATCACACCTTTCAAAACTGCATGCGGGTGCTTACCAAACTGGCCAATAACATGGCCCCGTTCGACCGGCCAGGGCAGTTTGCCTTTGTTACTACTAAAGTCTTTCGATAGTGCCTGCTCAGCCGGTGATAAGGGCATGGTCTCATTGGTCTTTTTACTCACCGAAACCGAAGTGGTATTGCTCTTGTTTTTCTTCGCTTGTTCCTCAGCCTTTTTCTTAGCCTGCTTTATCTCTTCCTCAATAATGTTTTGAATTTTCTTATTCAGCTGCTGGGCTGCTTTGTTTTTTTCAACCGCGGCGGCCATCAGTTTCTTTTCCTTTTCCTGCAATACAGCTACCGCAGCGTCCTTCTCTTTCTTCTCTTTTTCAAGGCTGCCTTTCTGCGCAGTTTGCTGTTGAAGCAAGCTCATTTTTTGGTCCTTACTTTGTTGCAGGTCATCTTTTTTATCCTGCAATTCGCCAATTGCTTTTTGAATAGCTTTGGCCTGTTCACGCCGGTATTCTGCCACCTTTAATAGGTAGTTATACCTTACCAGTGCATCGTAAAACGAGGTTGACGATAATATAAATGCCGCCTGGTTTTGCACGCTCAGGTTTTGATATGTTTTGCGCAACATGCTGGCGTAGTCAGCCTTCATTTTTTCTACCTGTGTCTGCTTATCCTCAATATCACCCTCAGTTTGTGCAATGGTTTCATCCAAATCACTTACCTGGTTACTGATATTTTTAATGAGCTTTTCGCGTGAGCGAATTTTTGCCTGTAGCGAAAGTATTTCGCCCATGTTCTTCTCCTTCTTCGAGTCGATGTTTTTAATAACTCCCTCTATGGTTTTTATCTCATCCTGCAGCTTTTTCATTTGCTGTTGCAGCTGTTCCTTTTTTTGCTTGCTACTTTGAGCTGAGGTAGGATAAGATAGGAAAAGGAGAATTGAGCAAAAGAGGAGAATAACGAATAACGGGTAGCCGGTCGCTCTGCTACGCTTACATACAGTTTCATTTTCACTGCAAGGCAGAGAAAGCGAAAGCTTATTTATCGTGTTGGCGCTTATGTTTTTCACTCACTTCAAAAGGGTAGGTTAACGTTTCGTTCAGCCTTATTTTGGTAAAATCGATGGTTAGTTTTAAAACAACGCCATCGCGGTTTACTTCAATATCTCGGTGATATGAAAACGGTTTACCCTCTATTAAATTATAACTATCAAAAGTAATGGACATCTGTTGGGTAAGCAGCTTGTCTTTCAACAGAATTTTTGAAACAGTGTAGTTTAAGCTGTTCACCCAAATTTTCTCTAGCATCTTATCGCTTTCGCAATAAATTACAAATACACTGTCCTGGTAAACTGCGGTAGAGGCCTTTTCACGTATATCCAGTTTTTCGCCGGCCATAATTTGTTGCAGCATGGCAAAGCTTACCGGAAACAAAAGCCAGTTATTCAAAAAGCCGAATCCATGCCCTTCATAATCGCCATTAACTTTATTCATTAACTGAAAGGTATCGGGCGTAATCAATACGCGTGCTCCTTCAACATTCATAGGCCCCGTTATGCTCATCCAAAACAGGCTATCTTTTTTCATGCGCATACTGGCTTGAAAATCCTGTTCGCTTTTGCCATCATCCCAAGCCAGTTTTGCCCTGCCCGAAAAAGTTTTATATCCCGTTTGATTAGCCGCTATTCGGTGCATTAAAGAATCGAAACTCATGACGGTCGTATCTGGCATGGTTTGACAGAAAACATTACTTCCGCGTATGAATTGTAACGCAACAATTAAAAAGGTAAATCTCAAAATCATCTGTAGTAATCTTTATAGGGCGGCTTTGCTGACTTAATCGGAGATCACATAATACAATTATCTCCGCTTTTTGCATTTTGTATTCTCCCAACGGCCTCTCGGCAATTCCGTTAAGAAAAAAATTCATGAGTGGCCAAAAAGAAAGAAACGCTGTTTGAGACCAACCGGTAGTAAACTATAACGGCCTGAGAAACCTATACTTTACTATAGGCGCAGAAGGTGCGTCGAGTTCGTTTCTTTCCCGCGCCGGCAAATTTTTTTTAGGAGTTTGCCGGGCAGCCTTGAACTTTTCTTTGTTACTTTCTTTTGGTTCAAGCCAAAAGAAAGTAAAAGCACCATAAATAGACAAAAAGAACATTTTAATGGGTACTGAGTCCCAACCCGCTTACATACTTGTCATTGCCCATCACAGCGAAGCATAACAAATGCGATCTACTGCTCAATATATTTTTGCTCAGCAATTTTGCGGTCAATAGTACCCGAATCGGTGCCGGTGTCTTTGGCCTTTTTCCAATAATCAAGGGCCTCGTCCTTTTTACCAAGCTTGAACAAAATATCGCCATAGTGTTCAAGTATCGTTCCACTCTTATCGCCGCCTACCTTTATGGCCTTTTCCTGCCATTCTTTAGCACCGGTAAAATCGCTCATCTGAAACAATATCCAGGCATAAGTATCTAAAAACGAAGTGTTATCTGGTTCCAGCTTGTTAGAGTATGCACTCATCTCTTTTGCCTTTTCCAAATTAACCTTGCGTTCGCTCAGGTAATAGCTGTAGTTATTCAATACAAATGCATTCTCCGGGTCTAACTTTAGTGCGCGGTCGTACGAGCTGTCACTTTCAACATTCTTGTTCATGCTATGGTAAGCATCTCCCATGTTCGATAAAAATTGTGCGCGCAGCTTACTGTTATCGGCGCTCATTTTCTCGCCTTTGCCAAAGCTTTTTATTGCACCTTCATATTCTTTTTTCTGCATTTCAGCACCGCCCTTAAAAAGGTAAATAAAGGCCTGGTTTGGAAAAACCTCGGTGGCGTCTTTGCAAATTTTCAGCAGCCTGTCCCAGTCCTTATTGCTGTTGTAAATAATCATTACCTGCTGCCAAACCTGGAAAACATCCTTATTCAAATTAAGCGATTGCAGGTATGATTCCAGCGCCTTGTCATTCTGATTATCGAGATAATAAAGATCGCCTTTAATGGCCCATGCCTTGGCCTGATCAGGATGGGTTTGGGTCAAAATCTCGGCAAGGTCAAAAGCATCCTGTTTATGATCTTTCTTAATTTCCCAAAGCTGCAAGTAGGGGTACAAAATTTTAACCTTAGTATCTATGTCTACCTTCGGGTTGGCAAAAATCTTCTTCAAATCCTCCATGCTTTCCTGTGCGTTTCCACTCTGCAAGCCCAACTCCGACATAGCGAGCAATGCACGTGCATTATCCGGTTCAATGGCCAAAATCTTTTTGTAAATCTCCGTGGCCTTATCTTTCATTTTGTTGGCACGGTACAGGTCACCCTCCATCAACATGTATTCTGTTTCTCCCGGAAAAGCATCTACCAGTTTGTGCACTTCGGCTACTGCATCATTAAACCGGTTAAGGCGCAGGTATAAATTCTTTTTTGCTTCAATTACATTTTCGTCAATGCCGAAGCTTTTCTGAAACAGGTCGTATACCTTAATAGCACTTTCAATCTGACCCGTTTTTTCATATAAAAATCCAAGGTTGAAAAAGTAGTCGGGGTTCGAGGGAAACTTATCGACCAAAGTCTTAAACGTTTCAGTGGCTTCCTTGGTCTTTCCTTCGTTCATGTAAACGGTGGCCAATAACTCCAGGTACCATTTATTACCTCCATCCAGCTTAACTGCAGTTATTGCCTCAACTTCGGCTTGCGCCGGCTTTTTCAGTGTCATGTAAATCTGGCCCAATTGAAAATGCGCATCGGCATTGTTTGGGTCAACAGTTAATACATCGGTATAGCTCTTGTTGGCGTTATCCCAGTCTTCTATCACCTTCGCCTTCTCGGCATCAAAAAACAGGCGGCTTACTTTGGCCTGAGTTTCTTTATCAAGCCCCGAAACCTGCTGCCCTTTTTTTGCCTTTGAATCAGCAACCACCTTGTGGCCCGTTGTGCACGAGGCCAGAATTATCATACTTATTAAAACTATGCTGTCAATCCTTCGCATGTATAAATTTTGAGTCCCGCTTTTAGCTATAACACCATTGGCGGGACAATAGTTATGAGGCCTTTATTGTATCAGCACATTATTATCGCCAACGCTCAAATCCTCTAATCTTCCCTCAAGTTTAACACTATTCCCTATCATCGAGTTTCCGATTAACTTATTTTTTAAATTGGTTTTGGTCTGAACAATGCTGTTTTGTATAACAGAATTCTCAATAACCGTGCCTTTCCCCACCGAAACGTAAGGCCCCACTACCGAATTTTTTATAACCACATCATCATCAATAAAACACGGCGGAACTATCACCGAATTTTCCAAAACCGCCTTTTTGCTTACCAAAGGCTCTTGTTTAATAAACTCCAATACCCGCTGATTAGTATAAACCGTAGCATCTTTATTTCCGCAATCAAGCCATTCAATTACCTCGCCTTTGTAAAATTTGGCGCCCTGGGTTTTCATGCGTTCCATAGCATCCGTTAGCCAGTACTCGCCTTTTTGCTTAATGTCATTATCTATCAAGTACTGCATTTCTTTACGCAGGTAAACGCCATCTTTAAAGTAATAAATACCAATAATCGCCAGGTCCGAAATAAAATCCTTCGGCTTTTCTACAAAGTCGGTTATCACATTGTCGGCATTCAATTTAACCACACCAAACGCCGATGGGTCGGCTACTTTTTGTACCCAAATAACGCCATCCTGGGCAGGGTTAATTTTAAATTCGCTCTTAAACAAGGTATCGGCAAAGGCTACTATTAAATTGCCTTCCAAAAAATCACCGGCACACAAAATGGCGTGCGCAGTGCCCAGTGGCACATCCTGGTACCTAATGTGGCCTTTACTTCCTACACTCTTTGCAATTTTTAAAAGTTGTTCAGGTATAACCTTCCCAAAATCCTCGCGAATGATGAAAACAATATCATCTACTTTTTGGTCTGTCGATTTTACCAGGCCTTCTACTAGACGTTGCACAATAGGTTTACCGGCAATAGGCAACATTGGTTTAGGAATAGTTAATGTATGAGGCCTTAAACGTGTGCCCCAACCGGCCATAGGAATGATAATGCGCATTGGTTATTATTTATCGGTTTTTACTGTTTTCCTGTTGAGCCAAATCCGCCGTGCCCGCGGCTTGTGTCATTTAATTCCTCTACCTTAATCCACTCTGCCCTTTCGTGTTGCGCAATAATCATTTGCGCAATCCGGTC
>CAIOTH010000020.1 GCA_903861145.1 uncultured Bacteroidota bacterium
AACAACACCGGGCGTATACTACCTGACTCAGAATGGCAGCTTACAATACTCATGCGTAGCGATGGGCTTTGGCAATGCACCGGCCGATGCGATAGCGGCGATACAAGTAGGCCCGGGAGTACCACAAGTAACCGACAACTGTACAATACAAAGTATTACGAGCGATGCACCATCATGCTTCCCTGTAGGTAGTACAACAGTAACATGGACCGCCACCGATGCATCAGGCAACGTATCAACATGCACACAAACAGTAACAGTAAGAGACACAACACCTCCAACAATTACCTGCCCTGCTAACATCAGTGTAGCCTCGGCAAGCAACAGTTGCGGAGCAGTAGTTAACTTCAGTGTAACAGCAAGCGATAACTGCAGTGCCTCAGTAGTAAGCACGCCGGCATCAGGCAGCACCTTCAACCTTGGCGCAACCACGGTAACGAGCGTAGCGACAGATCCTTCAGGCAACACAGCCACATGCAGCTTCACGGTAACAGTAATAGACTCGACAGCACCGGTTATCAGCTGCCCTGCAGATACTCAGATATCTGTCGCAGCCGGACAGTGTAGCACAGTGGTTAATTTTACCGTAAACGCTACTGACTATTGTTCAGGGGTAGCTTCAATTGTTTCCAATCCGGCTTCGGGCAGTTTATTCCCAATTGGAACTACAACGGTTATTACTACCGCCACTGACACTTCCGGAAATTCATCAAGCTGCACATTTAGCGTAACTGTAACGTCGTTGCCAACACTACTTACCGCAACTGTTTGCGAGGGTGGAACTTATAATTTCAACGGCAGCGCGTTAACACTGGCGGGTACTTACACCGATACTTTAAGCAGCGTGAATAGTTGCGATAGCATTGTTATACTTACCTTAACTATCAATGCACCAATAACTACACCAGTTAGTGCATCAATATGCGCCGGTGGTACTTATAACTTCAATGGTACGCAAATATCAGCAGCAGGTACTTACTCGGATACCTTAAGTGGAGTAAACAGTTGTGATAGCATCGTTATACTCACCTTAATTATCAATGCACCGATAACTACACCAGTTAGTGCATCAATATGCTCCGGGGGCAGCTATAACTTTAATGGCACGCAAATATCAGTAGCCGGTACTTATTCGGATACCTTGAGCGGATTAAATAGCTGCGATAGTATCGTTATACTTACCTTAACTATCAATGCACCGATAACTACACCAGTTAGTGCATCAATATGTGCCGGCGGCAGCTATAACTTCAACGGTACGCAAATATTGGCAGCAGGTACTTATTCAGATACCTTGAGTGGAGTAAACAGTTGCGATAGCATCGTTATACTGACCTTAACTATCAATGCACCAATAACTACACCAGTTAGTGCATCAATATGCTCCGGTGGCAATTATAATTTCAATGGTACGCAATTATCGGTAGCGGGTAATTACTCAGATACATTGAGTGGGGTAAATAGCTGCGATAGTATAGTTGTTCTTACCTTAACGGTTAATGCACCAATAACCACCCCAGTAAGCGCATCAATCTGTGCCGGTGGCAGTTATAACTTTAATGGTACACAAATATCAGCAGCCGGTACTTACCGCGATACCTTGAGCGGTGTAAATAGCTGCGACAGTATCGTTGTTCTTACCTTAACAGTTAATTCACCCGTAACTACGCTGATAAGCGCATCAATCTGCGCCGGTGGCAGTTATAGCTTTAATGGTACACAAATATCAGCAGCTGGTACTTACCGCGATACCTTGAGCGGATTAAATAGCTGCGATAGTATAGTTGTTCTTACTTTAACGGTTAATGCACCAATAACCACACAAGTCAGCGCATCAATCTGTGCTGGTGGCAGCTATAACTTCAATGGTACACAAATATCTGCAGCGGGTAATTATCGCGATACCTTGAGCGGAGTAAACAGTTGCGATAGTATAGTTGTTCTTACCTTAACGGTTAATGCACCAACCACTACACCAATCAGCGCATCAATCTGCGCCGGTGGCAGTTATAGCTTTAATGGTACACAAATATCAGCAGCCGGTACTTACCGCGATACCTTGAGCGGCGTAAATAGCTGCGACAGTATCGTTGTACTTACCTTAACTATCAATGCGCCGTTAACTACGCCAATCAGTGCCTCAGTCTGTGCAGGCGGCAGTTATAACTTCAATGGCACAGTGTTGTCTACAGCAGGTACCTACCGCGATACTTTATCAGGGGTAAACAGTTGCGATAGTATCATCATTCTTACGTTAACGGTTAATCCTGCCATTACTACACCAATAAGCGCTTCAATATGCGCAGGTAATAGCTATAACTTTAGCGGTACGCAGATATCAGTAGCCGGTACTTATCGTGATACTTTATCTGGTTTGAATAGTTGCGACAGCGTAATTATTTTAACCTTAACAGTTAATCAACCGCAGGCCACAACTATAAATGCAAGTATTTGCCAGGGTAGTTACACCTTCAACGGTAATCAGTATACAAACCCTGGAACTTACACGGCCACATTTACCGGCGCTAATGGATGCGATAGTGTGGTTACGCTTCATCTAACCACGGGTGCAGGATTTACAGTTGGTCTGGGTAACGACACTACTATTTGCGGTGGCAATTCGGTTATACTGGATGCTGGCAATGCAGGAACGTATGCATGGTCTAACAATACAACCACCGAAACTTTAACCGTTGGATCTACCGGTATTTACAGTGTAACGGCAACTAATGGTACCGGTTGTAGTTCAAGCGCAAGTATAAGTGTTACGGTTAATCAAACGCCAATTGTGAATTTAGGCCCTGCCTTATCAGCATGCACCGGCAACACCGTTATATTGTTTGCGGGCAATATCGGCTCAACTTATCTTTGGTCTGATAACTCGGTCAATGAGTCGCTCACGGTAACAACCTCGGGCACTTATAGCGTAACTGTAACCAATGCATCAAATTGTAGCGCAAGCGGTAGCATTCAGGTCACATTTAATCCTTCACCGGTGGTTTCATCGGGAAGCGTTACAACATTGTGTAATGGCGGTAGCGTTAACTTAAATGCGGGTAATCCGGGCTCAACCTATTTATGGTCTGATAATTCAACCGGTCAAACCCTCCACATAAATAGTACTGGCACCTACGATGTAACCATAACCACATCTACACAGTGCACGGCGGTAAGTAGCTTTGATGTTATTAGTCAAAACGTAGCGGTTAGCCTTAATGGTAACACCTCGTTCTGCCAGGGCGATTCAGTTACGCTTGACGCCGGCAACGCGGCTTCTACTTATCAGTGGTCTAATAACGCTACCAGCCAAACGATTACGGAACATTCTGGCGGCGCTTATTCGGTTACAGTTACCAGCACTTTGGGTTGTACAGCTTCGGGCACGGCTAATTTGAATATGATTAGTGTAGGCCCTGCAACGCTTAACTTAGGTGTTCATACTATTTGTTCGAATGCCGGTGATGAAACGTTAACGGGTGGTAGCCCTACGGGTGGTACCTATTCTGGCAATGGCGTGGTAGGCAACGTATTTCAACCATCTACCGTTCCACCGGGTAGATATGCGATTAGCTACACAGTTACCGATAGCGGGTGTAGTGCATCGGCTATAGATACTATTGCAGTTAATTACTGCACCGGTATTATCAGTATAGGTAACCCTATGCAGGTAGATTTATACCCTAACCCGAATAACGGCAATTTTGAATTGATTATTACCAACGGCTTTGTAAACGACTTTAACATTGATGTAATTGATGTTGATGGGCGTAAAATATTTGGGACAATGCACGAAAGCGCCCATGTGCAGTATATGAAGACGTTTGACCTAAGCTCATTGGCTAAGGGCGTATACTTTGTAAGGGTAATAACCAATACCGAAACAATTGTTAAACGAGTAGTTTTACAGTAAGGAACTCTCCTAAATGCTACATGTCAGACCTACCAAGGGCTGACATGTAGCATTTTTTATTCTGGATATTTAAACAAGACCAATTAGCTAACGAGTGTTAGCTAATTCGAAGCAAAACCCCAATGATGCGTTTCGTCGAAATTATGAGGCGTTATAAATTCTCATCGCGGCTTCAATAACCTGCTCAAGCTTACCTAATTCAAGAATGCTTTCACTATCGCTTGCCGATGATTTTGGATTAGGGTGTACTTCAATAAACAAGCCATCTGCCCCGGTTGCAAATGCAAATTTAGCCAGCGTACCTACTAAATCAGGATTGCCGCCGCTGGTGCCATTACTGCGGTTTGGTTTTTGAAGGCTATGAGTGCAATCGAGTATTACCGGGCATTGTGCTGCTTCCTTTATTCTTGGTATACATGTCGCATCTACTATCAAATCATTATATCCGAACGAGAAACCACGTTCACACATCCATACCTCTTTTCCCTTACCCGAGCGAAACTTGTCAGCAACAAATTTGCAGGCCTCCGGCGATAAAAATTGCCCTTTTTTTATATTCGTTGGTAACCCGCTATCCGAACACTTCAATATTAAATCTGTTTGTCGGCACAAAAATGCCGGCACTTGTAAATGTGTTACATAATCAGCAACTTCAGTTACATCAGTGGTTTCGTGCACATCGGTAATTACTTGCATTCCTGTATCTCGAACTGAACGTAAAATCTCCAAAGCCTCTTTGCGCCCGATGCCGGTAAAACTACCATGCGATGTGCGATTTGCTTTTTGGTAGCTGCCTTTAAAAATCGGGTGCATACCAAACTTTTCTGCAATGGCCTGTACTTCCTTGGCAATCTGGTGAGCCAGTTCGCTGCTTTCAATAATACATGGGCCGGCTATAAGTAGCGGCCTATTTTTTTGATTTTTCTCCATTGTATCCGCCATGATGCCTTTGGGCATATTGTTGTTTAGTGAATCCTATTTTCGTCATTACTCCAACTACCAACAAATCGCAAATTACCGACATGCAGGTTGTTGATGTTGTAGGTGTTAATTCTAACGGGCAAATTTCCTTAACCGGCCCATACGAAAGGTTGACCGTACTTTTTGTAGCAAGCAGCGAAGTTCCATCTCCCGTTATTGATAAAATTTTGGTTTCAGGGTAAAGATGTGTTACCAGGTCCAGCAGCTCCAACACCTCTCTTGTTTTACCCGAATTGGAAAAAACAATCAAAACATCTCCCTCCGTCATAATTCCAAGGTCTCCGTGTTGTGCTTCAGCCGGGTGTAAAAAGCAGGCCGGTGTACCAGTTGAACTTAGCGTTGTAGCCAATGTATGCGCTATCTGCCCTGCCTTTCCCATGCCACTGGTAATTATTTTGGTATGCTTTGGGTTTGGCCTGTTCGCTATTATAGCAGCAAGTTCGTCAATACCCGGCATGGGTATTGACCGTAGGTATTCAATTTCGGTTTCTAATAACTTTTTGTAATCTAACATGTATAAAAGTGCTTCTAAACGGTTGTTCTGCTCTTAAATTGTTACTCAAAAATAGGATTAATACTGTTTTATCGCTGCTGTTTTTGTTTTGGCCCTTTTATTGGTATCGCTTTGCCAATAAATAATCTATATCTAAAACAAGGCCACACTTGGTATTAACAGGCTTATCAAGGGCTTTATAGGTGTTCATATCAATCTTAAGTTCACCAATAAAATCATCTCGGCTCAATATATCATAGTCATATACTTTAAGGTAGATGATATCACCTTTACATATAGTAAAGTCAAAATTATCACGGCCCTCAGGGTCGCTATATGTATAACTATTGTTAGCGTAATCTGCAAGGTTTAACTTTTCGCCCATTAAAACCGTGGTCCAATAAACATCGGGTTTGGCGTTTTTTGGATTAAATACATAGTCATCCCATGGCTCGCCACGGTAATCTGTATCCGATACCAAAATATAACTTACAGCCAGCTTTAGTTTTATGCGTGGCGGCATAGTAAAATCTAAACTGTCACTTTTAAATTTACATGCAATTTCGTTTCCCCAATTATCCTGCGCAACGAATACAGGCCGTAAGCAATGCGCTCCTTCATCAAGGTTAAACGCCGCTACGGGAATGTATACCTGCTGGCCGGGATAAATTTTATTGGTAGTATAAGGTGATAGAGAATGGCCCGGAATTAACCTCCCGGTTGAGTCCGCAATTTTGTTAAAGCCTGTGGCTGCCGAAAGAACGCCGGTGTCGGCATAAAAAAATACCGAGATGGTATACCAATGTATAGTGTCACCACCTGCTTCCATTTCCTTTATCGAATGAAGCAGAGTAACGTCATAGGTTATTTTAAGTGCCGTGGCATCTCTATACCTTGTTGTTTTAACCGTAACATTTTTAATTGTAATTTCCTGCTTCGCCGCTGTTACTGTCAGCACGTATAAAACGGCAAAGAGTAAAATGATTTTTTTAAACATTATCTTCTTCACCCAATTTGATTAGCGAAACAGAGTATCCTAGTAGTTCGCTTCCTTCTTCCAGGCAGCGAAATCCTTTTTATCGATATTGGTGATGATGGTCTTCATAGCTCCGGCCCAGGCCTTTGATGTGGTCCCTCCGCTTGATTTGGCAGTTACCTTTTTCGACCATAATACTTCGCGCGTTTCTATATTAAAAAACACAACGTGCACGGTTGCAAGGTCAGCGGTTTTATTAAAGCTTTGACCAATAAATACTACCGCAAGGCCCTTTTTTTGTTGGCTTGGCGGCAATAGCTTTACCTCTGCGGCAATATCAGCCTTGCTTAATTCAACCTCGGCATCTGCAAGCAGGGCGTCGGTTTCGCGCGCACCGTTTATTTGGGTTACGCCTTTTACATCATTGGCTACGGTGTTTTTTTTGAAAACCTTAGCTAAATCCATGCTAAGCGTAACAGCATTCCACTCTTTAAAATACTGGTCGCGAATGGTATGTGGCGACTCGTCTTTAAACCCTATCATTTTTAGCTTGGTAAAATCCATGCCATACCAAACTACAGTAGGGCTTCCGAAAACCAGTTTCGTATCCTGTGCCGATAATGCCAGCACACATATAATAATAGGGAGTAGTAAAGTGTATTTTTTCATGAGTTTGATTTTTTGAATAGTTGTACGAAATAAAAATAGGAAAATATTGAAAATGACAAACGGCTATCTTAATAACTCATTAAATTATTTATCATCCCATGTATTAACAAATTGAACCAGCACCTTTTTCATTGCCTCAAGCCCTTTTGGGTTAATGCATTCAATAACATCAAGGCGTGTGTGGTAGGCGGGGTCCAGCTTGCTCGAGTCCATGCCAATTACGCAAATAGCGGGCAAACCAAGTATGCCAAACGCCGATCCATCAGATGCCCCTACGCTTAACGGAAGTTTTTTAACCGGAACGTCGGCAGCTATAAAAGCAGCTTCTACCATATCAATGTATTTCTGTTCATAAAACACAAGTGTATTAACCTCGCTGGTACCAATAGTTAAATGCTCCGGGTCCTTTATTGTATCAACGTTAAACAAAAAGGCTTTCTCCTTTAGTAGTTGTTCTTTATGCCGTTTCCCGTAAGCCCATGCACCTCGCAGTCCGGCTTCTTCCGCTCCAAAGCTTATAACTCTAAGCCTGGTGTGTTTCAACCTCTTTTCCGAAAACACCTTGGCCATTTCAACAGCCATTGCCACACCGGTTAAATTATCCGATGCCCCATGTACTACATCCGTGCCATGCATATCAAAAAAAACAATCAGCACGGGGGTCATAACCACAAAAAACCACCAGCCATAAGCAAACCAGGCGGCATGTATAAAAATGGAAAGCAACGCATAAATCCCAAGTATGGGTAGTACAAAACCCGCAATAACGCTAAGTACTGCACCTGTATGTTTTAATTTATACCACCACTTAAACTCTTTAACGCTATCAATGTGCCCGGCAACAATAAGGGTATCGCGTACCTCACCGGTCGGCTCAATATCGCCAATCACATTCCACGATGGTTTTTTGGGGAATAGAAAATCGAGCCAATGCCTATAGGTTACAAAATGGCCCAGGAAAAGAATGCTATTCGCTATACCCAATGGTCCTGCAATGCGCACATCCACTTTCATTAACACCAGCACTAAAACATATACCAGGCAAAATATCTTAAGCGATTGAAAGTGCCCTTCCAGCGCCGATTGAAATTCCTCTACCTCTACCTTATCACAGTATTTGCGCAAAACATCGGCAGTGTATAACTGTGCCTGTTTCTCCTGCTCACTACCAAAATACCGGCCTCCGAACCTGGAGATAACATCGTTTATATAAGTGAGCATATAAGAGGGTTTGATTTCCTACAAGTATAACTAATTATGTCTTATCAAACGTTTGAAGGCACAAACCTCCGCACGGTACATTTTTTCGCAGCTATCTTATTCCGTTTTCTTTATGGGGTGCTTTAATGCGTGTAAATGGCCTATCTTGTTCGCATGAAAATAAATGTGTTATGTTTTGCCTGCATGTGCTTTGTTATGGCCGCTTCGGCCGGGCCTAAGCCTAAAAATCCGGCTAAAACTTCCCCTGCTTGGTTAGATACTTATTCTGTTCAAAGTGATTCAACACACGCCGGTAACGTTATTTTGGTTACGCTTGATGGGTTTCGTTGGCAGGAGTTGTTCGGCGGTGCGCAAAGAAACCTGGTTGGGTTCAAAAAATTTGTGAGCGATGTTAAATCGCTTAAAGCAGCTTATTGGTCAAAATCTAAACAGGAAAGGCGCGAAAAGCTGATGCCTTTTATGTGGGGAACTGTTGCTAATACCGGGCAAATTTATGGCAACAGAAAGGCCCACAGTCGTATGTTCGTTTCAAACAAATACAGGTTTTCCTATCCCGGTTACTCCGAAATTTTTTGTGGCTTTGCCGATAAGCGTATCAATTCAAATTCATACCCCGATAATCCCAATAAAAATATTTTCGATTTCCTGGCGGCGCAACCGGCCTTTGCCAATAACATAGCTGCAATAAGTACCTGGAACGCATTTACTCATATTATAAACTCTAACCGCAATGGGGTTCCGGTTTATACTAATCTTTTATCTTCAGCCGATACTGCAGCTTATACAAGCAACTTCGCGTTTCAGCAGTTTACAACCACCATTCCGGTAAGCAACGGTTTTATTACCGACGATACGCTTACTTATCATTTCGCTAAGGAGTATATTTCAAAATTCCATCCCAGGTTTGCATTTATCGGAATGGATGAAACCGATCATTTTGGTCATGCAAAACGGTACGACGCTTATCTGCATACTGCCAACCTTGAAGATGCCTATCTGGCCGATTTGTGGAATATGCTGCAGCAGGACAGTGTTTACGCTAACAACACTACCCTAATTATTACTTGCGATCACGGCCGCGGAAAAATACCTCGTTATCGTTGGCAAAGCCACGGTGTAAAATACCCTTACGCTAACGAAACCTGGATGGCCGTAATAGGGCCGCAAACACCGGCAATAGGAGAGGTGCACGGCGGGGCAAAGCTTTACCACAATCAAATTGCTCAAACCATAGCCGCGCTTTTTGGGTACACCTATACCAACTCGCCGTCACCTGGCCCGGCTATAAATGCGGTGTTAGGTAAATAAGCCTTCACGCAGCATTTTTCGAACAAATAATTGTGTCACAAATTAATGCCTTTAACACCTTTTGCTAATTTGTGAACCAATTGGTTTTACTATGGAGCAGGTCGAAATTTTCAGGCAGCGTTTTAGAGATGAATTTATAACCGAAAGATATTCGGGTAAATTGCATCTGGCGTTTATCAATACGTGGTGCCTTGCGGGTATTATAGCATGTGCCCTTAATATGCACCATCCCACTTTAAAACAGTTCCTCGTTATTCCGCTTACCTTTCTTTATACTAATCTGTTCGAGTATTTTGGCCACCGGTTCCCTATGCACCACCGGTACAATGCACTTAAGGCTGTGTTTAAGCGGCACACTTTGCAGCACCACCATTTTTTTACCAATACCCGCATGAATTGTGATAGCCCCAACGATTTTAAAATCATCCTCTTTCCACCGGTGCTGCTTATTTTCTTTTCTCTCTTTTTTGCACTTCCGGCTGCGCTGGCTATATACCATTTTTTTTCGCTTAACGCTGCCATGTTTTATGTAGCAACCACCTTGGTTTACTATCTTAATTACGAATGGCTGCACCTTACCTACCATCTTCCCGAAACCCATTTTATATATGCCGTGCCCGGCTTAAAATTTCTTCGCCGCCTGCACTTTCAACATCACGACATCAAGGAGATGGATAAATACAACTTCAACATCACCTATCCTGTTTTCGATTTAATATTTGGGACATTAAAAACGGGCAGTCGTTGATGCCACGTTTTATTATCGCGTAACACGCGCAGCCGCTCGTATTGCATTAGCCAAGCCCCCATCTGCTCAAAATATTTAATTGCCCAAGGTCAATTTATAGTTAAATATATGCGCTCAAATTATTTCCATAAGCCTACTTTATTTTTATTGAAACAGATGACTACCTGAGAATCAGGTAGATTGGTGGTCAATAAAATCGATTACATTTGAGTATAAGTATTACCGTATGATGAATAAATCAACAAGAGTTTTAAGCCTTCTGACTGCCGTTTTTTTCTCATCAACTGTTTTTGCCCAGCAATTGGTGCCTGTTATTAAGCCCTGCGGTGGAACTGAAATGGTCACCATTCCCAACATTATCGATCGCGATAGCGATGGTATGGACGACCGCCTCGAACAAAAACTTCTCGATAGGTTTGTTCCCGTAATTATGATGTTCTCTTCCGAAACCTGTCCCGGTCCTGCTCTTAACGGAACCGGTGATAGTAACTTGCTTGCCTGCCGCATTACCCCATACCCCGGTCAATATTTGTTGGCCGACAGCATAGACTCTTTAAAAACCTTCCCGCTACCATTAGCAAGCGATACCGGGCTAAAAACCGGCATGGTTTGGTACAATCCTTTTGTAATGGTGCACTGCGCCATACTTTACGGACAGGATTGCGGTTTGCTTGGTCACTCTGCCGATGTTGAAGGCTTCCATTTCTCCCTTCGCTATATCGGTCCCGATTCTGTTTCGGGCTGGCGATACGATACCCTAATGCAAAATTGGATGGGCGTTTCTATTCAGAGCATCGGTCACGATGCTACAATTTGCCAGCATATCGAAACTCTTCCATACAAAAGCGCCCTCTTTCCCAACGGTGCTGATAACATTTACGCATCTCCCGAAAAGCACGCTAATTACCTAACCATTCCCGGTTGCGATGGTGCCAATCCCTGCAACCCCAATTGCGATAGCCCGCAAATACGCAAGTACGTTATCAATGTAAATTTGGGCGAGCCCTGGGCCCCCTTAGTTACCGACCTTGGCACATATTACTCAGCTTATGCTGGGCAAAACCCCTGGGGCACAACCAATTTTTTAAGTGGCGGTGCTGGGACAATCGCGGCGAAAATGGAGCGCCCTCTTTCTTCCAATTTTGCCCAGGGCACGGTTCTTAATTCAGTCGACCAGATTTGCAGCCTCTATAAACAGTGCTATCCCTGTGGCGATTCCATTTACAATTACTGTGTGCTGTCGGGCACCGGTATAAGCACCGGCACTCCGGGCTTTACTCCCTGGTATCATTGTGGCGAAACCTTTGTGCTTTCAATAAACCAGCCGGGTGTAGATCGGTCTCCCAATATTTTTCCCATTCCTGCCGATAGATTATTGCAGTGCTCTTACCCCGATGATTTGAATTTGCTTTCAGCCGTAATTTATAATGCTCAGGGCACCGAAGTAAAAAAGCTTTCGCTGCAGGGCCATGTCGAATCTATAGATGTCTCAAACCTTGCTCATGGGTACTACACCATCCAATTCCGCTCTGCTCAAAACGTATTTACGAAAAAACTCGTAATCGAATAACTTGCACCACAATTGCCTTTTGCTTACACCCTACTAACATAACAGTTACCAAAATCCGAAGTTTTCATTTTTTTTAATTCTTGCTTTCGCCAAAAAGCTTCCCTTCAAAATCTGGTGTAGAATTTGTCGGGTTTTGTCAACTTTTGTCAACTTTTTTTGTCCTTTCGTCTTTGCATAAGGAGTCTGCAACGAAGCAATCTGGTATTATGTTGTTGCCAATTTCCGCAAAGAAAATGTAACCCTTTGTAACCTTTTGTAACCTTTTTTTTAGTTGGCACTTACCTAATGCCGCAATTCGCGATTAGGAACTCGAAGCTCAAAAATCTCAAACTTTCTTTGTCGAACAGCTACCATGTTATCTTTTTTCTTTAAATCGTTGCTTAAATCCAGAATCTAAACCTTATTATTTGGTATTATGTTACGAAAATAAGAAGCCTATAAAACAAAAGCAAGGGGTGAGGATAAGTAGTTGGCTTTATTGACCCCGACTGGTTTAAAAAACTCCGGTTATCCCCATTTCCCTATTCCGCCTGTAGCTTACCCGATTGAATAGTCTTTCCATCGCTGGTTATATTATAAAAATAAGCTCCGGCTGTAAGCTCGCGGGTTTCAAGGTTCGTTAGCCGGTTACTTATTTTCGCACTTAGCACAGCCTGTCCCAAAATATTATATATCGTTACCTCCAGGTTAGTCATTTGCGCAACATCATTTACCAAAATGTTAATTGAAGTTGAAAATGGGTTCGGATAAATGGTAAAAGCCTCAGCAGTATTTTCCGATGTGTAAAAAGCTACGCCGGTTGTTGGGTTACAACTGGTAGGCTGGGTAGCAGTAATAGCTGTGCAGGTTAAGGCACCGGTGGTTGTTAGGGCCCGTCCGTTTAGTATAACGCCGGTATTTAAAGCGCCAAGCGCACCATTGTTCACCACTATCGTTCCGCAAAAAACCGAGTAGTTATTTATCCCAACAGCACCATCAATTTTCCAATAAACATTTTTGGCCTGTGCCCCGTTTATCAATTGCACAGTTGAATAAGTGCTTGTTGAAAGAGCCCCGTTTATTTTAAATACAAATACTGCATCAGCGTTACCTTCAGCATTTAAAAAAACGGTATCAGTAAAAACTGTGGCTGCATTAAGCCAATAAGTGTGTGGGGTCAAAACCAGGTTGTTTCCAAATTGCGCAGGATATAGTAATTGGATATCATAAGCCAGTGTATTCAAATAGGTATACACAACATGCAAGTCGGCTGCGCATTGTGCGGTAGAAGCATCGGGAATAGGGTGAACTGTACCGTTCACATACGCTGTATCAAAACCGGTAGTTAAGCCGGTATTAGTTCCCACATCACCGGTAATATGTGTAACCCCCGAATTTGAAACCGCTCCATCCGAAGAAAATATGGTGTAGCAGGCAGTGGTGCCAAGGTTAGGAGGTACAGGTCCCGTTAGCGTTGGGCTTCCGCAACCTATGGGGGTGTGTGCCAATAAGTGGTTTACGGTTATTGCTCCGTTGGTGGTTAGCGCCCGCCCCTCAATCGTATCACCCGAGTACATTTTAATAGCGGCATTGTTAGCAATAATGGTTCCTTTCATCGCTGTTCCGGTGGCCATACTTACTAATCCCTCCACTTTCCAAAAAACGTTACATGCCAGCGCGCCGTTGGTTAATATTATTTTGGAAAAAGCGTTTGTTGAAAATGAACCGTTAATTTGAAAAATAAACACAGCGTTTGTATCGCCCTGAGCATCCAGTAATAGGTTAAGGGTTAGGGTTGCTGCGCTGGAAATGGCATAAACGCCTGCTGTAAGGGTCTGGCCGCTGCCAAGAAGAGGTGTAGGATGACCCGTTGGCGTTGCAATATTCAATTGGTGATAAGCGATCAATAAATCTGTCGCTGCTTGTGCACTTGCACTGCCCCCATCATGCATTACTCCGTCAACGTTTCCAAAACCTGTGCTGCTACCGCTGTTGGTTCCAACGTTTCCTGTAAGCCGGGTTATTCCGGTATTGGTTACAGCCCCGTTAGATGAAAACAGGACAAAGCTTGCTGCCGTCCCCAATGTAGGAGCTTGTGCAAAATTTGACTTAGGAAGAAATAATAGAAATGTAATGGCTATGGTGAGGAGTAGATTGTTTTTCACTTTATATCGGTTTAAATAAGCTGTAACTTCACCTGCAAAGGTCAGCCACCATTAAACCTAAAGCCTTACACAATTTGCATAAAGAGTTACATCATTCACACCTTAAGCTTCGTCCTTGGTAGTGCGAACAAGGCTAATTCCCGAGCCAAAAAAAATCAAACCTAATATGCCGTAGATAATCAAACTCTTAATATCTCTTGTGCCTCCTGATGTGTTTACGAAAAGATAGGCAGTATAAATCAGGCCCACTATTCCAAGCACCGTAAGGATTGAGCCAAATATTCTTTTAATGTTCATGGTCGGGTTTTGAATACGTTGTTTACCAAACGGACTATGTAGTGATATATTACTTTCTGCTCGATTGCCATAACACACCCACGCCAACCACTATCAATACAACACCTACTATCGGCGACCACTGCATGTAATGCGGTTGCTCCCGGGTTACGTGCAGCGCGCCTATATCAACAACTTTCTCTTTAGTAAAGTAGGTTACTGCGGTAAAAATGGTGAGTAGCACACCCAGAAGTATGATAACAATGCCTGCCGGTTTCATAAGCAATAGTTTGTTGTAATAAATGAATATTTAAGCGTCTTTGGTTTTTAGATGTGAAGCACTACAACATATAATCCTATACCCAAAACACCTGCAAATAAAATGGCTAGCGCACCTAATACGATACCGGCAATTGCCCAACCTCTACGGCTTGAGCGCAATCCCACAGCGCCTAATATTATGGCTATAATTCCTAGTAAAAATGCTCCGTAACTAATAAAAGGGCCAAGTGCAAACACAAGTGCTACAATGCCTATTATGCCCCCTGCAAGAGCTATACGGCCTCCGGTATCACCATCAGACATCGCCGCGGGATTTGCCTTTTTCGCCGCCATTAAGTTGGTAGCAAGCTTAAAAAAGTCCTTTTGCGAATTGGCCTTTAAGTAAATCCTGCCATTCGCTCTTTTCTCAATCTGCACCTTATCGTTCGAATACTTTACAAATACTTTGTTCAGTCCTTCAAGCTCATCATCATTTAATTTGCCTGTTGCTATCCGGGGTATTTTAAGTTCAAACGGCGTAAGCTCCTTTGATGTAGAAGCAATCGCAGTATTTTTTTCAACCGGTGTCGCTGTGGTGTTTGCTGCACTTTGTTTAGATGAATTATGTTCCCCAATATGAGGTGCTTTTGCCCAAATGGCATGATGGCCTTTTGAAGCAAAAACTTCAGGGCACTTCATTACATGGTTATTTGTTTTGCACCCGCTTATGATAATAAGTAGAGCTACCGATACAGAGTAAAATATCTTTTTCATAGGTGTAAGTTTTAGATCGGTTCTAAGGCAGGTTATTACGCCTTGCGTCTTAGGGTTTCTTAACGAATATTACTATTGCAAATATGGAGCCAGCGGGTTTTTAAACCGTTACACAATTGCATGAAAGAGTTACATCATTCACACATTAATCGGAATAAAGTGATAGAAAAATACTACAGGTTAAAATCAATAGCTTTTGAATGGTTGAGCATTTCATCTAGCGAAATGCATGGATGGTCGAGGCCCACCATGGTGCTTATCTTTAAGTAAAACTCTTCAGGCGTTATGCCCTGCTCCCGCATCGTTTTAAGCGAAAGACTTCCTGCCGATTTTGAAAGTTTGAGGCCAAGGTCATCGTTTACCAGGCTATGATGATAAAACGTTGTTTCAGCAAAACTGGTGGCTCCCATTAACGAAGCCAGGTATAACTGGGCGGCCGTACTGCTTAATAAGTCCCCTCCACGTATTATCAGGTTTATTCCAAAATCCAAATCGTCGGTCAATGAAAATAGTTGGTAGGCCGTTATTCCATCTCGTCTTCTTATTACAAAATCCTTTAGCTTATTATTTAAATTCACTTCCAGCAAGCCTCGTTTTGAATCCCGCAATTCTATGGCAACGTTTGGCGTAACAATCCGCAATGCAGTATCTGGTATGTCAATTGGAAGGCTTCTGCCCTGGCAACTACAGTTATGCGTCTGTATTATCTTACGCGAACAATCGCAGGCAAATACTTTTCCTGTATTTAGTAGTTGTGTTACTACCTCATCATAGCGTCCGCCCCTGCCCGCCTGGCTATAAATATGCTCTTGCTCATCCGGTGTTTGCGGCCCCTCGTCCCAATCAATGCGCATCCACTCTAACGTCTTGAAAATGTCTTCAATGTATTCCGGTTTCGAACGCAGGGTATCTCGGTCGTCAATGCGCAGCCTTAATTTTCCGTCCGCCTTGCGTACCCAAAGCCAGGTAATCACAAAACTTAAGGCATTGCCTACATGCAGGTACCCGCTTGGTGTGGGTGCTATCCGTCCGCGCAACAACATACTCAAAAATAAGCCTTGCGGCTTATTCTATAAATAAAAAATGCCGGCTCACTTTTTCGAACCGGCATTTTCCTTTATCTGATTTTAATAATCCTAGTATTTCGCAAACCTTGCTGATTGAACCTGCATAGTTTGTTTATCGGCAATGCTAACAATATAAATTCCCGAAGCCAATGCATGGATATCTAAAGTGCTTAACGTGCTGCTGCCTGCTGTTACACTCATCATTACTTTACCGCTTAAATCAGTAATAGTAATTTCAGCATCAGGTTTCGCGCTCCAGCTAAGGTTTAAATAATCATAAGCCGGGTCAGGGTATATTTTTACCACCATGTTGTTCGCTATCGTCGAAATTCCCGTAACGTAAGTTACAGTAACGGTATCAAGGGTGTGGCATTGGTTGGCATCAGTAACGGTTACAAAGTAAACTCCGGGCAAAAGGTTGCTGTCAGTCGCCAGAGTGTCGGTATTGCTCCAGTTATATTTAAAGGGCTGCGTACCACTGGCCGTAACAGTTGCAGTTCCGTTAGCCGTAGTCTGTGTGCTGGCCTGCGTACTTTGCACCGATAAAGATGGGTCCGCGTAAACAGTTACATAGCTTACAGTAGCAATACTATCACTACCATTAGCATTCGTGGCTACCAGCGTTACTGCATGCGCTCCCGGGCTAGAGAAAGTTACTATTGGATTTTGCTGCGATGATGTTGCAGGCGAGCCACCGGCAAAAGTCCAGCTCCAGCCAATAGGGTTTAAACTTGAAGTATCTGTAAAATGCGTTGTTACACTACCACATCCGCTTAAAGGGTTGCCGAAAAATCCTGCCACTGGTGCCGGGTGTACTGTTGAGTCGCAAATGTTAATGGTAAAGTTATAACCTAACCCGCCAAGTGTAGTATCCGTAGTTTGCTCGCCCAATGGGAAACCGGTTATTTGATAATACACCGTTATATAGAAAATAGGATTATAGCTACCCACAGCACCGGTCGGAGTTCCCGAAACCCACAAGCATCCCCATCCGCCGCCGTTTATAACACCTGTAACAGGGTTACCGGTAACTACAACACCGGTAGGTAATCCACCAATGCTATCCAGTCGAACCGAGTCAACAGTTACCGGAAAACCTCCGCTTACCGATGCCGGAACATAAACCTGGAAAGGGTATCCAAATGGCTGGCCGCGCTGCAGGCACGCTATTGAGTCGGGGGTGATTCCAACTGTGGTATTGGTCGAGTCAATAGTACATTGAGCCGATGAAGACTGATATACGCCTAAGCATATAAAAAACGAAAGCAGGGTAAATAATTTTTTCATGTGGGGTGTTTAATTAATTATTGAGTCAAAATTCTTGTCAAACGCCTGCAAGTATAATATAAAATTGGTAGAGGAGAAAATGCCTGTTAAATGAATTTCCCGGGTGCCCCATTTAACCCTTTTGTTTATTTTCAATTTATGAAAATTGAGTTTGCAATTACCGACGAACAACTGATTAAGTGCCGTCCTGCAATTTTAGAATTGAGGCCCCAAATCGGCGTTGATGAATACCTGGATAAAGCGAAAATGCTTTTGCCCGAAGGGGCTAAAATGATTTACATTGACGATTTAACATCAATTGCCAGCCCCGCCGTTGCTGTTTTCCGCATCAACTACTATTTCTACCGAGGTAAAAACATGTATATCGACGATTTGATTTGCCTGCCCCGGCAACGTGGCAAAGGCTATGCAGGTGCCTTGCTCGATTTTATGATTGAATACGCCCGTAATAATGGCTGCGCCAATGTCCATCTCGATTCTGGCTATCAAACAGAAAGGCACGATGCACACCGCTTATACCTCAATAAAGGATTTCACCTTGCCAGCCACCATTTCGTCCTTAATTTTGAATAAGACAGAGTCTAATCGTAAGCCTCAAACTTTATAAACTTGCGGTTATAACCCATGGCCTCAATACGCTGGCGGGCTTCGCGTAGCATGTTGTGCCAGCCGCATATATAAAATCGCGCGGCACGCTTGTCGGCATAAAGTTCCTCATAAATAGGGTGTACATAACCCGTTCTGCCCTTCCAGGTTTCAGGCGTTTCGCGCGATAAAACCGGTATAAATTTAAAATTCGGGTTTACCTTCTCCAGGGCCTCAAATTCCTCGCAATAAAGAATATCCTCTGTTTTGCGATTGCCAAAAATCAGGTTTATTGTTTGATGAGCAACCTGGCGGTTTACCATATCAAAAATGTGCGACCGAAAGGGGGCAATGCCTGTGCCTGTGCATACATAGCAAATTTCGGTATCCACGGGCTCAGGTATTGTTAGCTTGCCCAAAGGGTCCGAAACCTTTAAGGTTGAACCCACACCAACCTCGTTGAAAAGATATGGGGTTCCAAGGCCATCGGGTTTCAAAACAATGCATAAATCAAAGGTATTATCAGTTCTCGGGGCCGACGCAATTGAGTAGCTACGGTTGGTAATATGCGATGCAATAGGCAGGTCAAGCATAATAAACTGCCCGGCCTTAAAACTAAACGGAATGTTCCTATCTACCTCAATTACAAAGTGTTTGGTGTTTGGCGATAGGTCAATTATCTCTATTACTTTCGAATCGTGGTATATGGGTTTTGCCATGTTCGGGTTATAGCGCTGCTATTTTTGTTTTTGAATTAAACTCAAGATAATCTGTTTTCGCCGCTCGCAATTTCAGGTATGTTAATAACCTTGGCTTAACACTAGCACTGTCCCCGGCTTTTAAATCGTTCAATATGCTATGTTTTCGCGCAAGCGATATTATTTTAGCTTTACGCAGGTTTCAAATGCTATATATTTGTAAAAAATGTATTAATTCAAAAACACCTAACATGAACTTTAAATTTCAACCCACATTTGTTTTAGTAAGTTGTTTATCATTCCTGTTATTTGATGCAGGTAATGCACAAGCCCAATCTACGTTTAAAGAAAATAAGGTGGGCCACGTTTACAGTATTTCCGTTCCCGATTATATGACCAAAACCAGCGGCCTCAACTCTGCTGCATCAGCACAATACCAGGGTTTAACTAAAGAAGCTGCAACTTTGGTAATTGATGAAAGCAAAGAAAGCCTTGAATTGTTGAGCATGAAGTTTGCTTCTGTTCAGGAGTATTTTGACTACCTGATGAAAACTTTTTTGCAGGACCAACAAGATAGGTATATCGGCAAGTCAAGAACATTTAAGGTGGGCGATATTAGCTTTGTACAGGCTGAGGCAAGCTGTTACCTTACCGACCAGAAATCGAAAATATTTTACCTCGAAACTATTGCCGAAACGCCCACTTATTACTATCAAATCCTTTCCTACTCTTGGGGCGATAAAAAGTCGTACGAAAAAGTGAAAGACGACCTCATGAAAATTGCAGCCAGCTTAAAAGAGGGCAACTGCCAATAACCTCGGTTCGTAAAGTGCTACCTTACAAAATCAATTTAATAAGCTGTCTTTAACCGGCTGATTAGCGACTTTGCGCTTTGGCTTAATACAAAACAGGTATTTAACCCCTGCCTGTACATAAAAGCGAAAAACTTTTGGGTCCAATACCCGTTCATCTTTGGCCGGGTAGAAAATATTGAGGGGCACCGCAAGGGTTGGCAATAAAAAAATATCTACGTTTCTTATCCTCCAGTCAAAATTGATAGAAGGCTCCAGGTCCAGCAGCCCAAAAAAATCATTCACATTTTGTGTTCTTACCACAGTATCTTTTTTCGAATCCTTTTTTACATCGCTTACGGCTAGTGCGCTTACAAAAGTGCGGTTGTCGTTGGCAAAATTAAAATTCATGGCAGGGGTTATGGTAAACTCCTTGGCACCTAAAAATTTATAAATAATAAACTCCTTTTTTAGTGATAGCACCAATTCTACCGATAGCTTTTCATCTGCCGGCAAACTAACGCTGTGGTCGCTACTCCAAAAAATATAAAATGCCGAGCTGAAAATGAGTTTCTTCCACACATCTACCGATGAAGTAATTGTCATGGTATTGTTCAGTAATATCCTCGATAGTGAACTACCATAAGTATTAAAAGTGCGCTGATAACCAGCGCCAATAAACCAGCGCTTAAAAAAAGTATGGCCGTACCCCGCCGAGGGTGTTACTACCGGCACGGGCGTGGCATGCGCTATTTTATAATCAGTATAAAACGTGGTATTTAGTGCTGCATAAAAACCGTATTTGTGATAATACATTACGGTAGGATAGAACCCTACACCGGTCAACGCTATTACCTTACCCTTCGAGGTGCTCAGCGCTATTATCCTTCCGTTAATTAATTGCCGGCTCACAAAATCAAGCGACACTTCAACATGCGAACTTCGGTCCATATTATAAACCGAAGTGTCAATCTTAATTTGCTTCGATGAGTTGATAACCTCCAGAAAATCGTATAAATCGTTTTTGAAAGAATCTTTGTACTGCACAAACAATGCCTCATCTTCCGCACTCAACGAGTCTAGGTTTATCACTTTTGGCACGCTATCAGTACGCGTTTGCGCCCCCGAATTCATCGGGGAAATAACTATCCCAATGGCTACTAAGATGAAGAAGGTAAACCTGCTCATTATATTAATGACAAAAATATACCTGCGTAGTTTAACCGTATAATAAGTTACTAACCTAACTTAGGTCAAAAAGAGGGGGTAAATTTTACTTCTTTAGGCGTTCCGCATGCCTTTTAAGGCCATCCTGCAGGCCCTTTTGCAGGCCCCGTTTTACTATCCAGCCAACCAACGGTATTTTTGAACCAACTGTAATAGTATAGTGTAACGCCGACCTGTTGCCCGGTAAACTTTCAAACTGCATTTTGCCATAGTGGTGGTTAAGCGGGGTCCCTCTGCTTATTTTGTATTCAATCAACCTCGGTTTTTCCGATTTTTGAATAGTCTCTTCAAAAGCAAACAGCGGTATTTTTATTAGCCTAACCGAGCCTACCCCATTAATATTATTGTGTTCCGCGCTATCGCCTATTCGTACTACTTCCAACCCGTTAATCCTTCCAAAATTGGCATGGTCGTTAAAGGCCTCCCAGGCATGTTCAACCGGGGTATCAAACTCCTGGTATATTTTTATCTCATGTATTTTCATAACCGTGTATTTGTGGTGGTGGTGATATAAAGCAATGTTAAATTACCCTTTTTTATCGGTTGCGTGGCACTTGGCAGGCTAAAATAAAAAATAGCGCCTTTATCAATCTCGCCCTCTGCCCAAATCCTGCCCCCGCTACGGGTAATTATGCGGTGCACTAAGGCAAGGCCTATCCGTGTTCCTCCAAATTCATAATCATTAAGCAATCGCTTAAGCACCCCAAAAAGTTTGTCCTTGTATTTTATGGCAAACTCAGCCATAAACGACTGATTAAGTAGCCTGTTATGCAATAACCTGATATTCACTTATATTTGGCATAATACATCACCCATAAACGACAAAATATTTAACAAGGCAATGAATGGCTTCTTTAATGATTCAACAGGTACCGCCATTTCGCTTTGACAGATAATACTTACAGCACCCATGAAAAAAATTGCATTTTTAGTTCTCGCACTTGCCTTAATAAAGTTTTCTGTAGCACAGGTTCCGCAGGCTGTAAACTACCAGGCTGTGGCCCGCGATGCCGCAGGTAATCTTTTGACCAACCGCACTATTTCGGTTCGTTTTACTATTAACCAGGGCATTAACCCAGGCACCACCGAGTACCAGGAAACCCAGGTGCTGGTTACCAACCAGTTTGGTTTGTTTACCGCAAAAATAGGAGAGGGGACGGTTGTGTTTGGCTCTTTCCCAAGCATTAACTGGGCAACAGGCAATAAATATTTGTTAGTAGAATTCGACCCTAACGGGGGAACTGCTTATACCCCCATGGGCTCTACCGAATTGGTGAGTGTGCCATATGCGCTGTACGCAGCAACTTCTGGGGGAACCGCTCTTCCCGGCCCTACAGGGGTTACAGGGGCTAATGGTGCTCCGGGTGCAATCGGTGCTAGTGGTCCGGCTGGCGCAACAGGTCCGGCTGGAGTTAATGGAGCAACCGGTACAGCGGGTCCCGCAGGGGTTAATGGTGCTACTGGCCCAACAGGGGCGGCAGGTGCACAAGGGGTAACGGGCTCAGGCGCTACCGGTGCAACCGGAAATAATGGAACCAATGGCGTAACGGGAGTAACAGGCCCAACAGGAAGTAATGGAACCCAAGGCGTAACCGGCGTAGGTGGAGGAGCAACGGGCCCAACAGGTGCAACCGGAAGTAACGGAATAAATGGAGTTACGGGAGCGACTGGCGCTACAGGTAGTACGGGTACGCAAGGTACCACTGGTATTGGTGCCACAGGCCCTACAGGAAATAACGGGATTGATGGAAATACGGGTGTAACCGGCCCAACAGGTAGCATCGGTATTCAAGGCGCTACAGGTGTTGGAGTTACCGGAGCAACCGGTAATAACGGAACCAATGGTGCTACCGGTGTTACGGGCCCAACGGGCAGTACAGGTAACCAGGGGGCAACTGGTGCTGGCGTAACAGGAACTACAGGTGCAACAGGCACGCAGGGCGTAACCGGTGTCGGCGGTGGAGCAACCGGCCCAACTGGTATAACAGGCGGCAATGGTGTTAACGGGGCAACGGGTGCTACCGGCACAACCGGCTCTAATGGAACGAATGGTACCAATGGTGTTACCGGTACGACAGGAAATAATGGAACAAACGGTGTAACCGGCCCAACCGGCGCTACGGGCAGTAATGGAGTTAATGGTTTAACCGGAGCAACCGGTGCTACAGGCGCGAATGGAACAAACGGAACAAACGGCGTTACCGGCACAACTGGCAACAATGGAACCAACGGCGTTACAGGCCCTACAGGCGCAACCGGTAGCAACGGAACAAATGGTGCGGTTGGCGCAACAGGTACTACCGGCACGGTAGGCGCAAACGGGGCTGTGGGTGCTACAGGTGCCACCGGCACCGCAGGAACCAACGGCGCTGTCGGCGCTACGGGCCATACAGGTGTTACCGGTTCTACCGGCGCAACGGGCATAACCGGTAGTACGGGTAACAATGGAACAAATGGTATAACGGGTGCTACAGGCGCAACCGGCAGTAACGGCACAAACGGTGCCACCGGCACTACGGGTAGTAATGGCATTAATGGTGCTACCGGCGCTACAGGGGCCACAGGCAATAACGGAACTAATGGAACCAATGGTGCTACTGGCGTAACGGGCGCTACCGGATCTAACGGTACTAACGGAGCCGTTGGCGCAACAGGATCGACCGGCTCCAATGGTAGCAACGGGGCCGCGGGCGCTACTGGAGCAACGGGAGCCACCGGCAGTAATGGAACCAATGGTGCTATCGGTGCAACCGGAGCTAATGGAACTGCGGGGATTACCGGTATCACGGGTTCAACAGGGATTACCGGAAACAACGGAACGAACGGTGTTACAGGTGCTGCCGGCGCAACTGGTTCGGCAGGAACTAACGGAGCGGTTGGTGCTACCGGTGTCACAGGCTCAACTGGAACGAATGGAATAACCGGCGCTACCGGGGCCACGGGTTCAAGCGGCTCAGCAAATGCATGGGGGCTTACTGGCAACACTGGTACAACCGTTGGTACCAATTTTTTGGGCACCATCGATAATGTCGACTTTATGATTAAAGTAAATAGTCAGCAGGGCGGCATTATTGAGAATGTTAACACCAATCAATCCACCTCTTTTGGCTACCAGGCACTTAGTCACGAAACCACAAACAACGGAAACCATGATGTTGCTATTGGATACCAATCCCTGGACAATAACACAACGGGCCAGTTTAATACTGCCAATGGTTCGGGTACACTTTTTAATAATACAACAGGCAGCAATAATACTGCGTATGGCTACCAATCGATATATAGCAACACCACGGGTGGTGGAAATGGCGCATTTGGTATAACGCCTCTTTACAAAAATACTACCGGCAGTAACAACTTTGCTTTTGGCAGCAATGCGCTTTACAATAATACTACCGGTGGTGGTAACGATGCAACCGGCGTCTTTTCTCTATACGGCAACACTACCGGTAACTATAATAATGCTTATGGCATTCAATCCATGTATAGTAATACCATTGGTAATAGCAATGTTGCCACCGGTGATTGGGCGCTTTATTCTAATACCAACTTATCTAACCAGGTAGCTATCGGCGATTCAGCTTTATTCAGTCTTAACGGCGGGGCTGGTGGAAATACCGCAGCGGGTAGCAAAGCTTTGTATATTAATACCACAGGGGGTAATAATACGGCCCATGGTTTTCATGCACTTCAAACTAATACTACCGGCAGCAACAATACGGCTTTGGGGTACGCTGCCGATGTTTCAACAGCAGCGCTAAGCAACGCAACTGCAATTGGCGCCAATGCCAAAGTAGCCGAAAGTAACGCCTTGGTTTTAGGTGGCACCGCCGGTAGCCAGGTTACTGTTGGCATAGGCACGGCATCGCCCGACCTTACTACATATTTGGACGTTGAGGGCAAAGTAAAAATTGTAGATGGCACACAAGGCAATGGAAAAGTATTTACCAGCAATGCCGCTGGTATTGGCAGTTGGCAATCGTTGGTAGGTACTACGGGCGCAACCGGTAGTACAGGTGCTAACGGCGCTACTGGTATTACCGGAGTAACAGGTACTAATGGAACTAACGGCGCCACCGGGGCTGCGGGCAGTGCAGGTGCTATAGGTGCCACAGGAGCCAATGGCGCAACGGGCCCTACCGGTCCTAGTGCTACAGCTAATGCCTGGGGCCTTACAGGTAACACGGGTATCGTAACACCAACCAACTTTTTAGGCACCATCAACAATGCCGACCTTGAGTTTAAAGTAAACAACACATTTTCGGGGCTAATTGATGTAGCGAATTTTCAAACATTTTTTGGCTACCAGGCAGGTAGCGCTTCAACTACGGGTACAAATAATACAGGTATTGGTTCCGGGGCTCTTAGCCTCGCTACCAGTGCCGCATACAATACAGCGGTGGGGGCGGGTGCTCTTGCGGCTGTTACAAATGCGCAGTTTAATACAGGCATCGGATACGATGCACTCCCGGTTAATACGGCAAGCCAAAATACGGCCCTTGGTGCCTATGCTTTATACAGTAATGTGGGCGGTGGCGATAACGTATCAATTGGGTTTGCTTCGCTGGCGCAAAACGTGGTGGGTACTGATAATACCGCCGTTGGTTTCCAGGCGCTTAATAACGTTAACGGTAGTACTAATACCGCCGTAGGCTCCTACGCATTAAGTAATAACACGTCCGATGGTAATACAGCCGTGGGGTATCAATCGTTAAGCAATAATACCTCCAGTACTGGTAATGCCGCTCTTGGTTTCAATTCATTATTTACTAACAGCAGCGGGTATCAAAATACTACGGCCGGGTACAAAAGCCTTTACCTTAACACCACCGGTTATAATAATACCGCTATGGGTTACCTCGCTTCGCAAACTAACGCTACCGGTTTCGATAATACAATTATAGGCTCATCTGCCGATGTGGCTACAAACGCGTTAAGTAATACTACTGCATTAGGTTATGGAGCCAGTGTTTCGACAAGTAATACTATTGTGTTAGGCAATAATTTAGTATCGACACTTAGATGTAACACTACTACAATTCTGACTTTAAGTGATATACGGTTTAAGAAAAATGTAAACGATGAAATCCACGGCCTTGATTTTATTATGAAATTAAGACCTATTACCTACAATCTTGACATAAGAAAGCTCAACAGGTTTACGTATGGTGCCGATGGCGACACTCTATTTAGAGGTGATTTTTATAATAAAAGCATTAATGATAAAGAGCATATACTCTACAGCGGCTTCAGTGCCCAGCAGGTTGAAGAAGCTGCCCATAACATTGGCTACGATTTTAGCGGTGTGGCTAAGCCTGAAAACGATAGAAGCACATACGGTCTTAGCTACAGTGACTTTGTAGTGCCTTTGGTTAAGTCAATACAAGAACAGCAAAAAATGATTGAAGGCCAGCAAAAGCTGATTGATGCACAACAAAAATCGGCATTTGACCAAAAAGCAATCAATGAAAAACTGCTGCAGCGCCTGGATGAATTGCAAAAGGAAGTTGAGCTGCTGAAAGAGAGAAAATAGTGCTTTTCGGGGTTAATTTTGGTGAGATAATATTTTTTCGGAAAAGAGAGTTTTAATTGTACCTTTATCCATATTTCAAAAAATTTAATACCTGAATAAGTATGAGAAAACTCTACACCCTCGTCCTTCTATTCTTATGTCAGCAATTGTGGAGTCAAAACAACGTGGGTATCGGTATAGCCAACCCCGATGCCAGCGCCATATTAGACCTCACTTCTAGTAACAAAGGTTTTTTAGTTCCGCGTATGCCATCGGCACAACGTACCACCATTGCCGGCCCTGCCAAAGGCCTTATGGTGTACGATACCGATAGCAACTGCACATTTTTCTATACCGGCAGCGCATGGCAAAATATGTGTGTATCAACCGGCGGCGGTAAAATAGATAGTGTGTATTACAGCAGCAACGGCACCATAACCGTGGTAGATGGCAACGGCGCAAGCAAAACAACAACCCTTTCAGGTTGGCTTACCACGGGTAACCAGGGTACATCGGCTGCAACAAATTTTGTTGGCACTACCGATGCACAAGATCTGGTAGTAAAAAGCAACAATACTGAAGTTATGCGTGCTACTACTTCAGGGTCTGTAGGCATTAATCAACCTGCGCCCAATGCCGGTGCGGTGCTTGATGTTACATCCACAAACAAAGGCGTATTAATTCCGCGAACCAAAGTTGCACTTATAACAGCCCCAACACTCGGCTTAATGATTTTCGATACCGACTCTAACTGTTTTTGCTATTATGGCGCCGCCGGTTGGAAAAACCTCTGTGGTTCTACCAACGCTTGGCAACTTACCGGCAATTCCGGAACCAGCTCGGCCGTTAACTTTGCGGGCACTACCGATGCGCAGGACTTTGTTTTGCGTTCTAACAGTACGGAGGTACTTCGGGCTACAAAAAATGGTGCCGTGGGCATTAACCAGCCGGCACCAAACAATAACGCAATTCTCGATATTCAAAGCACTAGTAAAGGCGTTATTTTCCCAAGCCTTACCACAGCCCAGCGCGATGCCATTGTCGGTCCGGCGGTTGGTTTAACTATCTATAATAATACCCTCAACGTTCACCAGTTTTGGAATGGAACCTGTTGGGTTAACGTAGGCCAAACCGTTTGCTCATTTGCGTACACTTCCTCATTAAGTCACCCTAACGATTGCTTATTACGCACCAACTTTAATAGCGTTTCCGATACTATTACCGTTAGCCTTGTATCAGGCACCGCTGCGCCCGTAATACTTTCTGCATCAGGCGTGCCTGCAGGTGTGTTGGTTAACTTTTCAAATAGCTACGTAACGCCTACAGCCACTTCTATCGTTACATTTACAGCTTTGCCAAGTGCAGCCATCGGCACATTTACAATCACCATTCTTGCGGCCTCAGGTTCAACTATTCAAACCCTAACTTATACACTTACCGTTTACGATTACAACTTAACGGTTAACCCGGCCCGCGATACTGTTAACCAGCTGGGCTTTGCCCCCAACCATTTAACTGCAGTAACTACGGTTTCAATGGCTAATCCCGGTGCGTGTGGTGCAACCAACACTACAGCTATTTTAACAGTGGCTGGCGTTCCATCGGGTGTAACGGCAACTTATGGTAATCCAACTTTGGTGGTTCCGGGCAGTACTTCGCTAACATTCACTTCATCCTCTTGTGCTGCGGTAGGCACATATGTAATAACTGTAATTGCAACATTGGGCGCCGTTCAAACAACCACTAACTATACTTTGGTAGTTGCCCCATCAATCATGAACATTACCGCATCTGCTCAAAATATCAATTTATGGGCTTTGGCGGGTTCACCCAACTGTCCTGTTAACCTAACTGTAAATATCGCCGCTGGCGTAACTATAGGTAGCGATACCACGGCTTCGCCGGCCTTAAACACTGGTAACTTTGCGGGCGGCTCTCAAATAACGCTCAACAATGCAGGTACAATCGCCGGGGCCGGTGGTAATGGCGGTAACGACCAGGACGTAGGCTTGTTATCTACCTGTGCTTATGTTAACGGCACAAATGGTGGCGATGCTATTTCCCTTGGGTCTGCCGGGGTTACTATTAATAACACGGGTGTTATAGGTGGTGGCGGCGGCGGCGGCGGCGTAGGCGGTAGCTTAAATGCAGCCAACGGATGTTTACAAGGCTATGATGGCACTGGTGGCGGCGGTGGCGCGGGTACGTTATCTGGCCGTGGTGGTGTAGCGGGTGGCTCAGCATTAAATATCACTCCTTGCATGGCGGGTAACAATGGAACCCTTATGACTGGCGGTACTGGCGGCGTAATTACTGGTTGTGGTGTAAGTTGCACCTTTAGCTTTGGTACAACTTATTATCCCGGAAAAGGCGGAAACGGTGGCGCGCTAGGTCAGCCCGGCCAGGCAGGCACGGCCCAACAAGGCATTACAGTGTTAAGCGGCACAGGCTTCTGTAACCCCGGCACAGGTGGCGCTGCGGGATGCCCTGTTAGGGCCAATACATATTCATATACAGCTACAGGCACGCCTTTGGTAGGCACACCTTGTCCTTAGTTATTAGGTTATAGTATATATAGAGCCACGATTACGGATAATTGCCCGTTTTCGTGGCTCTTATAATATATAAACGGAGCTTTTTTATGACTTAACTCACCCTTTAGATTTATTTCTGCCAATTCATGTAACCAATTACAACGGTTTCCCGTAGGACAATGTAGGGATGCAGATACACAAGCTGCAAGTAGTATTAAACGAAGCGCGATTTTTTAAATACTTAGTTATGAGAAAGCTTTTACTCACATGCTGGTTACTGGTACTTGCCGGCGGAATATGTTACCTCTTTTGGTATCATGACTGGAAGTATAGCTTGCCTACTGCGGTTCCTCAAAACTATGTAGATGTAAAAGTGGGCCAACAGATAAATATAGATGGACAGATAGCGGTAGCAAAAGGCAAACCTGCCTTTATACATTTCTTTAACCCTGAGTGCCCATGCTCAAAATTTAATGTCCCGCACTTTAATTCGTTGGTAAGAAAATATGGAAAGCAAATTGATTTTTCAGTTGTGGTAGTTAACCTTAATAAGGATAAATCTTATACAGCCGAAGAAATTCAGAACAAATTCGATATAACCGTTCCCGTATCGTTCGATTCTACAATAGCAGCTAAATGCGGTGTTTATTCAACACCGCAGGCGGTATTAATTGATACCGACCATAAATTGTATTACCGGGGTAATTATAACCGTGCCCGTTACTGCACCGATACTAAAAGCAATTTCGCCCAAATGGCAATCGACTCTTTATTGAATAACAATACTAAACCGGTCTTCAGCCAGTATGCCTTAAAAGCATATGGCTGCCAGGCTCCATTTTGTAATAAATAAATAAAACCATGGAAACACTAACCATTCAACCCAGCCTTGGTTCAAGCCACTTCGATGAGTTCTTCCGTGAAAACAAGGAGAAGTCAGATAAGTTAATGAACTACTTTCTTGCTATCTTTTTTGTTTCAGGCCTGCTTCTGGCACCGTTTTATGACACATGGCTGGTAGCCATTGGCATAGGTGGTATGTCGTTGTTGGCTTATTACTCCGCCAAACTTGTGCTTCCCAAATCAAACCTGTACCAGTACATTTTAAGTGCGGCTCTGGGTATTTTTATGGCGCAGTACATTTACCAAATGCACGGCTTGTTCGAAATGCACTTTATTGCATTTATAGCAAGTGCTATACTTATCACCTATCAAAACTGGAAACTTCAAATTCCACTTACTCTTGTGGTGGTTGCGCACCATGCTACTTTTGCCTATCTACAATATGCCGGGTACGATAAGGTTTACTTTACACAGTTAGATTACATGAGCCTGCAAACGTTTATTATTCATGTTATCCTGGCCGCCATGATATTTGTTATATGCGGTTTGTGGGCCTACCAGATTAAAAAAGCGAACGAGCGCCAAATTGACTTAGGCCTTGAGGTGGGCAAGTTGGAAGAAGATAAAATGCAGAAGGAGATGCTGAAAAAACTGAACGAAACCTTGGAACTAAGAGTACAAGAGCGCACCGTAGAACTTGAAACTGTTAACAAAGAGCTTGAAGGATTTAACTACTCGGTTGCTCATGATTTGCGCGCTCCACTACGTGTAATACAGGGCTACGGCAAAATGATTATGAAAACTGCTGTGAGTAAATTGGATGAAAACGAAATGGAAGGCGTAAAGGATATGGTAAGCAACGCCAAACACATGGGCAAACTTGTTGATGACTTGCTCGATTTTTCAAGAATGGGCCGCACACAGCTTGCTAAAACAAATGTTAGTATGGATGAGGTGGTGAATGATGTTGTAAAAGAGTTGAAAGCCGCCGAACCTAACAGCCCTGCTGAAATTAAGATAAGTGACTTGGATAAAGTAACTTGTGATCCGGTGCTTATCAAGCAGGTATGGATTAACCTGATTTCGAATGCCGTTAAATACTCACGTAAGAAAGAAAAACCGGTTATCGAAATAGGTTCAACAGGCGTAAATGGCAACCAAATGTTCTTTATTAAAGATAACGGCGCAGGGTTCGATATGCAGTATGCCGATAAATTGTTCGGTGTGTTTCAGCGTCTGCACAAGGTAACTGAGTATGAAGGAACAGGAGTAGGTTTGGCACTTGTTCACCGTATTGTAACCAAGCACGGTGGCAAAATTTGGGCCGAGGCAAAAACCAATGAAGGCGCAACGTTTTATTTCACTTTATCGTAAATAATTAAACCACATAAATCCAAAGTTATGCAAAACAATAAAATAGATATCCTTCTGGTAGAAGACAATCCGCACGAAGCCAAGCTAACAATCATGAGCCTGAAAGAACACAGCCTTGATAACAACCTGGTGCATGTTGACGATGGTGCTGAAGCACTTGACTTTCTCTTTGCAAGAGGTAAGTTTGCCGATAGGCTTCATAAACCAAACCCGCGCGTTGTGCTACTTGACCTTAACCTGCCAAAAATAGGTGGTCTTGAAGTCCTTCGCCAAATGAAATTGAACGAGCGTACCAACAACATACCGGTGGTAATATTAAGTTCAAGTAACCAGGATAAAGATGTAGTAGAGGGCTACGCTTTGGGCGCCAACAGTTATGTGGTTAAGCCAATGGAGTTCGATAACTTTACTAAGGCCATTGGTGACATCGGTTCTTATTGGATGTTGTTAAATGAATCGTCAACTTTATTGATGATGAACAAATCGAAAATGATTGTATAGTTACAGCACGTAGTTATAAGTAAAAGTCAGGAAACAGGATTGCGTCAAAATGCGCTCCTCGTTCCTGACTTTTTTATTTTATTCCGAACACTCAAAGTTTCTTTAAAACCCAACCACTACTTTCTTCAAATATTTTTTGGTTGCGTTCGATAATGAAACCAAATAAACGCCCGCCTCAAATTGGCTAATGTCTATATCCCTGGTTAAAATGCCCGGAGCCTCCTCAATCTTATAGGTTAGTATTTGCTGCCCTAGTGAATTTTGAATGCTCAGGTTATAGTTATCATCAGCGTTAAACCTGAGACTAAACTTTCCGTTATTAGGGTTAGGGCTAACGGTAATAAAATTACCATCAACAACAGTTACATCCGTAAAGGTAAACAGAAAAGAAGCGGAGGATGATGAGCATCCATTTGAATCGGTTAACACAACTGTATAGACTCCTTGCGCGGTAGGTATGTATGCCGTTGCGGTGGCACCGCTAATAAGACTTCCGTTAAAATACCACTGGTAGTTACCGGTTGAAAACGAAAGTGCTAATAGCACGTTGGCATTCTTTATAATAAAAGGCTGTTGCGGTAAAGCATTAACGGTTATATAACTATTAACCGTTTGGGTGTTGCTGCCATATGCATTTGTCACGTTCAGTGTTACCGGGTAAATGCCTGCCGTATCATAAACAACAACCGGGTTGGCAATTGGCGATGTTGCGGGGGTGCCATTGCCGAAAGTCCAATTCCACGCAATGGGGTTATTGGTTGATTCGTCGGTAAACTGCACACTGTCTCCTGCACAAACGGTTTGTTTATTTGCGCTAAATGCTACAACCGGCGATTGTGGTGTAACGCCGTTAATATTTATGTTGTCAAGATATATTCCTTGCCCGTAATGCCCTATGTTTTCAAAAATAATTACCACATCACGGTCGCCAATGTAATTGTTAAGATTAATTGCATCTGTTCGCCATTGGTTGGGCCTTGGTACAAAAAGGCTATCCTGTATATTGGCTGCCGTAGCTAAACTATCACACGATTTCGAATACAAAACCGTCTGCGTTTCGCCGCAATCTGTCGATATCAAAACATTTAATGAGTCAGGATAGCCGCAGCCTCCGCCCCACGGGGCATAAGCAACATCAAAAGTAAGTTGCACACTTAACAGGCTATCTAAATCAACACGTTGCGCCCATATTTGGTCACGTTCTCCACTAGTGCTGTAATTGTAATTATCAAATAAAATAGAAGCAGCGCTATTGCCGTAGCCACCGGTAGTTGTAACCCGTTTCCAAAAAATATTACTTCCACCGCTATCTACTAATTTCCAGTTTACCGGTGGATAAAGCGGTAATTCAAAACCCTGTACCAAAGGCAATGGGTACGAACCTGTTACAGTTATATTTATCGTCGCGGTGTCGCTGCCAAAAATATTCTTAGCAATTAATGTGGCAGGATAAACACCGGCACTGCTGTATAAAATTGTTGGATTATAAGCTGTTGAAACTGCCGGGCTGCCTCCCGCAAACTGCCAACTAATCGAATCAATATTTCCGCAAACCCCAAAGCTAAATTGCACACTATTGTTGGGGCAAATAATAGTATCGTTCGAGCCCACATTCACTAATGGCTTTGTGTTGCTGGATAGGGGTGTTTCCCAAACCCCGCGACCGTAATAGGCTACGCGCAGTTTGCTACATGCCGTACCGTCATTAAAAATATTAAAGTCTTGTATATTGGCTACCGATGGCAGGGTGGATGAAATATTTTGCCAGGTATTCATACCTACGTTCTTATAATAAACCGATGACCCCACCGCCAGGTAAACTGATTCATCGGTGCTATGTTCATCATGTATTATTCCCACTGCATTTAATCCGGGTAGGTTGTAGGTAATGTCCGTCCAGTTGGCACCGCTGTTTGCCGAGCGGTATACCTTATTATCAATAGCCAGGTACACAATAGCAACATTTGTTTTCACCGGGGCAATGCTGCTTACCACTTGGGGTGTAAAAGGCAAAACGCTGCTGGTAAATGTGGGTGTGGTAGCCGTTGCATTCAGGCTACGGTAAAAACGCCCGTTATTGGTTATAAAGTATAACCGGTTCGAGTCGGCCGCAGATGTGGCCAGTGCAAGTATATCGCGGGTAATATTTGTAAGCTTCAACCAAACCGGGGTATCGCTTTGTAGGTTACGGGTTCTGTATACATCTTGCTCAGATGCAAAACCGAGGTTGCCATTAAACTCACTAAAAGCCATGCGCGTGGTTCCATCCGCAATAAACGGCAGGTTAAGGCTTTGGTCGCTGCCATTCCCAACAATGTCTCTTCTGTTGCCATTAGTAATATAATAAACGGTGCCCGGCCTTGTGTTGTCAAAATCGCTGTAAGGCCCCCAATCTCCGCCCCGGTTACAATACCAGGTGCTGGTATTATACATCAGCTCGCCGTTGTCCTGCGTTCCTATACTCACAACATTGGGCAACAATTTACTTTGCCCCGAGTGATACACTTCTGTATTTGCCAACGAGTCGCTGCTTTCATTCCAATTGGTTCCATCACCGGTGGTATACCAAACACCGCCATCGTTTGCATTGAATAGCTTGTTATGATTTAGCGGGTCGAAGCAGAAGTAATGCATATCGGTATGTAAAATGGCATACCAGTTGGTTTTTTGATTCCATGTAACTCCACCATCATCCGATCGCCAAACGCAATGCGAAGATGTATAAACCACGTTAGGGCTATCGGGATGTGCAATCAATGCAAAATCATAATTGCCCTGTCCGCCAGTTGTGCTGTCATAACCGGTAAGGCTAACCGCAGGGTTATGATAAACCAGGTTAAAAGAATTACCACCATCGGTACTCCGCCAAACGGTGCCGTGATCCTTATCGCTCATAAAATAAACCCGGTTTGAATCTGCAACCGAAACTGCCAACCTGCAGCCGCTGTAATTCGAATCAACCGGCATTACAATATTATTGGTAACCTGTTGCCAGCTACCGCCAAAATCAACGCTCTTCCATAACTCATCCATAGTGCAGGCAAAAAGTGTGGTTGAGTTTGGCGCAGCTTTCTGTTTCATATCAGTAAACTGGCCGCCCGTTTTTGTTTCCGTCCAGGCAGCACCGGCGTCAGTAGTTTTCCAAATACCATCATCGGTAGCCGCAACCAAAACGTTATGATTGCTGGGTGACATAATTAACTCCAACGCCATACGCGTTCCAATACCTGTATTGGCCAAAGCCCACGAAGCCCCGCCATCTGTTGACTTCCAAATCCCAAATCCCTCGCCATAATAATTTGGATCGCCCGAGCTGAGGTATAAAATATTATCGTTAGTGTAATCAATGCAAATGGCCGAAGTATTAAGCGCTGGCAAAGTATCAGTACCTGTTACATGCCATGTCGCCCCGCTATTATTACTAATCCATAAGCCCCCCGATGCCGTGCACGCATACATACGATTGGTATGAATAGGAGAGAACTTAATTTGTGTAGCTCTGCCAATACCATCAATCTGCCCGCTAATATTTGTTGGGAAAAGAATCGGCCCCGTATCTTTCCATGTAAATTGAGCTTGCATAAAGTTGCAAAGCAAAGCAGCGATAATACTAAACAGGTATTTATTTTTCATGCGCCGGCTTTGCTATTTTCCCCTTTGTTGTTGCCATACTTTCAAACGTTCATCTGATGTCATTAAATGTCCATCACTTTTTACATAAGGGGCATTTTGCCTTTTCCAATTTTCAAATTTTTTACAATCAAAAGCATATTTCTGTAGGTCAGCGTCTTGTTGTTTTTCCTTTCTTTCTCTGCGTTCCGATTTGTAATGATCCTTATCTGCACCAGCGTTTACATCGTTTTGCTGTCCTATAATGTCTTCCTCCCCGCGTGGCTTTATCCTCCCTTTCCAAAAAGCGTCATAAGCTTTGCAGGCTTCAAAATAATTTACGTTGGGGTCTTTCATCATTTCAATCCAATAGGGATGTTGATGGTATTTTTTAGCCGATTCGGCCGATGCTACACCGTAAATGCCGGTACCAAAAATGATAAGCAATAAAATGGAGAGCCACTTGCTCTTATACATGTATAATGTTTGCAGGTGAAGATAATGAAAAGTAATTGGTGGTGTTGACGGCATCGTTATTTGTCAAATTCAAATACTTACTATATTTATAACACATGGGCAACCTCGGCAATATATACGCAACCTTAACCCCGGTAGCAATCATTTTCATTTTTGTGGAAGTAGCCCTTTGCTGGTATTATAAAAAAGAGCTGATAAGTTTCGAAGAGTTTATTGCCAATTTTGGTACTGCTTTGGGCAATCAAACGGTTAATGTTTTAGTTGCTGTAGGGGTCTATTTTGTATACGGTTATTTGTGGCAACACTTTCGCATTATCGACCATATTGATATGACCTGGTACAATTTTATTCTCCTGTTGCTGGGGGTCGATTTTATATTTTATTGGGTGCATAGGTGGGGCCATCACGTTAATATTATGTGGGCTGCGCATTCACCCCACCACTCTGCCGAGGAGATGAATTTTGCAGTAGCTCTTCGCGCCAGTGTAACACAACGCTTGTTTTCTTTCTTCTTTTTCTGGCCGCTTACAATTATTGGTTTTAGCCCGATAGATATTTACGCCATGACGGGTATTCACCTTTTCATTGCTTTTTTGCATCATACCGAACTGGTGCCAAAGTTGTGGCGCTGGGTTGAGTTTGTTTTTACCACACCATCTCATCACCGCGTGCACCACGGCGTTAATTTTAAATACCTCGACAAAAACTTTTCTGAGTTTCTGATCATCTGGGACCGTCTTTTCGGCACCTTCGAGCCAGAAGAAGAGAAAGTTGTATATGGAATGTATCACGGCCCTCAGTCATGGAACCCCATTAACATCAACTTTCATTACTACCGCACATTATGGAGTGATGCGGTTGCTGCGCCATATGCGGTAGATAAATTTAAAATTTGGTTTATGCCCTTGGGCTGGCGTCCCCGGGGCTTGCCTGCGCTTCAGCCCATTGTTGAAACTACGCCCACCAATCAGCAAAAATACCGCACAGCCATTTTCCCTCGGGCAAAACCGTACCTTGTTCTTCATTTAGTGTTGGGCATTGTGTTAATGCTGCAAGTTATTAAACCAACATCTAATTGGACCATGTTGGAGCGTTGGATTGGTGCCCTTATGCTTTGGCACACTATCATTAACTGGAGCGGCATATTGGAATCAAAACCCTGGGTTTTTATTTCCGAAAACATACGCATTGTTTACAGCACTTTCGCCGTAATCTTGTTTTGCGGCTTAGGTTTTAGTTCGCCCCTTTTATATGTTTTTGTTGTATTGGCCTTAGGGTCATTAGCCTGGATATGGAAGTATTTTAGGGTTAAATGACTCTGCATTGTATTACGATTCAGGGCTTTAACTTTGCTTTAACGCCTTTCATTCTAAAAAATCCTACTTTGCCTGCGCAATTTTATTGATACAAATCTTAACTTAACAGTGCGGCAATTATTGCAAATGTCTTTATCTAGAGTATATCATAAAATATAAAGCTATGGTTAAATCATTTCTCAGTTTCATCTTGTTGGTTTTGGCGGGCCAAATGTTTGCCCAAACTGCCGACGATATTATCAATAAACATTTTGAAGCAACCGGTGGTAAGGATAAATGGGCCAAAGTGTACGCCCTGCGTGGTGCAGGTGTTTATGTTATGGGCCCTGGCATGCTGGCACCGGTAAACAACATAGTAGTTTCGAAACCTTTTAAAGGAACCTACAACGATTTTACCTGGCAGGGTATGACCGGTAAAAACGCCATGCGCGCCGATAGTGGATGGAACTACCAACCTTTTGGCGGCAAGCGCGATGCCGACCCAATGTCGCCTAACGAAATCCGCTCATACAAACTTTCAGCCGACCCGCAGGGGCTTTTGTTCAATTACCAGGAAAAGGGATATACTGTGGATTATCTCGGAACTGATGATATGGATGGCACCGACGTTTACAAACTGAGGCTTACTACTAAAGATGGCGACATGGTTTACTATTATATAGATATGGAGACCAACTTTATACTGAAGGAAGGTTCGCGCATAAAACTAAAAGACAAAGAAGAAAAGCATTACACGCTCTTCTCAGACTTTCGCAAAACCGATTTCGGGGTTACAGTTCCTTTTTCGCAACAAGGTGTTGACGAAAACGGTGCTGAGCAAGGTGGCCCGGTTAACTTTAATAAGGTAGAGGTAAATGGAGCTATTGATGCTTCTCTTTTCGATAAACCTAAAAGTAAATAGTTCCTATTGCAAAAAGATAAACTCAAGATTATGATGAACAAAATACTTTGTGCGACTCTTTTAATGGCAATTTGTCTTTCTGGCTTTGCTCAAAAAGCAAAAACCAAGGGCTCAACTTCCCCCGAAGCGAAGGATGTAAAACTTACATCGGCATCGTTGGGTAAAATTGAAGCACGCCACATTGGCCCTGCCGTAACCGGTGGCCGTATTACATCAATTGATGGGGTAAATGCCGACCCGCGCATATTATACATTGGCACAGCAGGTGGTGGTGTGTGGAAGACAACCAACGGCGGTGCCGATTTTAAACCGGTGTTCGATAAGTATTGCCAAAGCATTGGCTCCGTGGCTATCGACCAAACCAACCCCGATGTTGTTTGGGCCGGTACCGGCGAAAGTAATATGCGTAATACGGTTTCTATTGGTAACGGTATCTACAAAACAACCGATGGCGGCGAGAACTGGGTAATTATGGGCTTACCCAATAGTGAGCACATCAGTAAAGTAATTATTCATCCTAAAGATCCTAATACAGTGTTTGTTGCAGTGCCCGGAAAACTATGGAGCAACTCTGCCGATAGAGGTTTATACAAAACAACCGACGGAGGAAAGACATGGGATAAGATTTTATTCGCTAACGATTCCACCGGTTGTTCGGATTTTGCGATCAATCCTAAAAACCCGGATATTATGTATGCCACGATGTGGCAATTTCGCCGTAAGCCATATGCATTTAATTCGGGTGGCCCTGGTTGTGCTATTATGAAATCGACTGATGGAGGAAAGACCTGGAGAAAAATCCATAAAGGCATTGCTGCCGATACTATCGGTCGTGCAGCCATTGCCATTTCCCCTTCTTCACCCGATAATATGGTGGCCATAGCCGAGTCTAAAAAAACCAGCCTTTACATTTCATCTGATGGCGGCGAAAACTGGAAAGAGCAAAGTGCCGATGATAACGTTTGCGCCCGGCCATTTTATTTTAGTTGCGTAGTTGTTGATCCTATTGATGCAAAGCGCGTTTACCGCCCTGCCTTCGAGTTTTCGTATAGCGAGGATGGGGGCTATAGCTGGGTGCGGGCGCAAAACGACCAGGGATGGCTGCATAGTGATATGCATGCACTTTGGATTAACCCTAAAAACACCTCGCAAATGTACGTGGGAACCGATGGCGGTGTATACATGAGTGTTGACCGGGGTAACAATTGGATTTACTTAAACAGTCTACCGGTTGCACAGTTATATCATGTGGAAGTAGACAATCAAAACCCATATTACGTTTATTGCGGCTTGCAGGACAATGGCTCATGGCGGGCTCCATCGCAGGCACCGGGTGGTATACATAATGCCGATTGGGTAAACATTGGAGGTGGCGATGGTTTTTGGGTTCAACCCGATGGTGAAGACAATAACATAGTTTACAGCGAATACCAGGGAGGCCACATTACCCGTCTTGCTATTAAATCGAATGACGGACAAGATGTTCAACCAAAGGCCGGCGAGGGCGACTCCAAATTGCGCTACAACTGGAACACGCCTATTGTGCGTAGCCCTACAAACAAAAAGCGCCTTTACATGGGCGCCCAGTTCCTATATAAAACCGAAGACCGGGGCATTACCTGGGCCAAAATATCGCCCGACTTAACTACTAACGACCCGGCTAAACTAAAGCAGGAGGAAAGCGGTGGTTTAACAAACGATAATACCTCAGCCGAAAACCATTGCACCATTTTTAATATCGCCGAATCACCGGTTGATGAAAAAATGATTTGGGTCGGTACTGACGACGGCAACCTCCAGGTAACGCAAGACGGCGGCAAAACATGGACGAACACTTCGAACAATTACAAGCTTTGTGGAGTTCCTACCCAAACCTGGGTTACAAGTATTGAGCCTTCGCGTTACGATAAAAATGTGGTGTATGTAACTTTCGATAACCACATGTACGGCGACATGAAAACTTATGTTGCTAAATCTGCCGACATGGGTAAAACCTGGAAACTTTTATCCAGCGATGTTTTTAAAGGATATGCCAATAAGATAAGAGAGGATGTTGTTAGTAAAGACCTTCTGTTCCTTGGCACCGAAATGGGACTTTATACTTCAATTGATGGTGGTAACAATTGGGTTCAAATGAAAGCCCACATACCCGATTGTGCGATGGTGCGCGATCTGGTAATTCAGCCCCAAACCAACGACCTTGTGGTTGCCACCCATGGCCGCGGCATTTTAATTGTTGACGATATTTCTCCGCTTCGGAAGATAACGGGTCCTTTACTTAATTCAGCTGTGGCTGTAATTAGTGCACGTCCGGTGCCGCTTAGTGTGGGGCATGGTGGAGGCAATTGGCCTTTTGCTGGTTATACAGGTCCTAATGCTACTGAAGATGCGCGAATAATGTACTACCTAAAAGAACGGATAAACAGCGGTGATGTTAAGGTTGAAATATATGACGAGAAAGGAACTTTTTTAGTTGATCTACCTGGAACAAAGCGTAAAGGTATTAACGTTATTACATGGAACATGCGCACCAAGCCACCGCGTGTTGCGCAAGGTGGCTCTAAGCTCGATTTTGCTTCTCAAATAGGCCCTATGGTTGCGGAAGGTAAATACAAAGTTAAAGTGCTCGTAAATGGTAAAGAGGCTGATGACAATATTGAATTGGTACCCGATACCCGCAGCAGCGCCACCGAAAAGGAAAAAGAAGAAGACCGCGAAAGTTTAATGCGCACTTTTAAAATGCAGGAAGATCTGGCTAACCTGATGGATTCAGTAATAGCTGAAGAAAAGATGATAAAAGAGTTCAAGGATCAATCACCGGTAGTAAAACAGTACTACGATAGCCTTGAAATTATTCGTGCTGAACTGGTACCGGTTAAAGAAGGCCGCACGGTAATTTTTGTCGACGAAGAAAAAATGCGCGACCGTATAAGCGATATCTACGCCGGTGTTGCTTTTTACCAGGGTGCCCCAACTGCCAGCCAGGTTCAAGGGCTTAACAAATTGCAGCGCGACATGAATACTACTTCACAAAAACTGGATGAACGTAAAAAAACCTTCCGCCCAAAAGTGAAAGCCGAAATTGGTAAGGGTGGTAAGAATGTTCCGTATTAAGGGTTAAGCGGGGACTTGAGATTTCAAATAGCCTCATTAAAAATTCTTACTGCGGTTTGTACACCATTCTCCGATGCTAATTTTTTGCCTAACTCTTCAGCGCGGTTTTTAGCTGAAGGGTTATCAATCCAATGGTTAATGGCAGATGCCAGCTTCGCCGCCGTAACGCCATACCAATGGAGGGGAGCTGGTGCTACTCCCATTTTCTTTACCCTATATGCCCAAAATCTTTGGTCAACAATTAAAGGCGTTAACACAGATGGGGTACCTGCCTCTAAGCCCAGTGCTGTAGTGCCTGCCCCTCCATGATGCACTAACAGTTTCATTTTTGGGAATAGGTATTTAAACGGCACGGCACCGGTGGCAAAAATATTATCAGCAATTTGCCCGGCTTCAAAATTCAATCCCTGTTTTAAAAAAACGGCGCGCTGTTTTGTTGCGGCAATAGTGTGTAGAATTAGTTTTTCAACTGCACCGTTTTTAAGCATGCTGTTATTCATGCTTCCAAAACCTATATAAATGGGTTGAGGGCCGGTTTCAATAAATTTCTCTAGTTCAGCAGGTGGCTGCCAGTTATCATCGGCTTTTAAAAACCAATAGCCGCAAACATGCCGGTTGTTGCCCCAATCTATCGGCTTTTTAAGTATGACGGGGCTATAGCCAAAAAGCGATAATGGCGGCTTTGCAGTTTTAAGCGGGTCTGTAGTAGGTAAAGTAACGTTGCAGGCACTTTTCCATGCACCGATGTAAATATGTCGGTAGCTTTTCCACCATAAATCACTCACTGTTTTATGGGAGAATGCATTATAGGCTCTATCAGAAAACCGCGGCAACCATGAAGCCCCCTGAGGAAACATCATGTTATGAAACTCGTTTGTTTCGCACCCTATCATCGGATTTACCGAAGCCATTGAAAAAGGTATACCCAATTGTTGCGATAAAAAAAAGCCGGTGTGCAAACTAAAATGTGTGCAAATAATATGGTCCGCATTTTTGCAGGCCGCAAGGCATTGCAAAATAATCTCGGTGGCCATGGGTGCCGAGGCATTGGTAAGATGATTGAAAAACGACCTGGTATTATTCCTTTTGTTTAAAGCCTCATGCCCCTTCGGCGAATTGATGGCAGCAATCGTATCGCCGGGAATGGAAAAGAAGTTTAATCTGCGTTCCAGGATAAAGGGCTCATATCGCGCTTCAGTGGCAATTGTAACCTCATGCCCTGAATCGCGCAGCCCTTCGGCGAAAGCCACATATGGCTCCACATCTCCTCGCGACCCGCTCGTAATAAGTGTAATTCTCATATAAGTAACCTATTCATTGCCTGCTATTTGCAAAATAAATAAATAACGCCACCTTTATTGGATGATTATGATGCAGGCAATATGTAAATTTTTTCTACCCTCAACATGGCAATAAAAGTTATCGGCGCCGGATGGGGCCGTACGGGTACCGAATCGCTTAAGCTTGCTTTAGAGCAGTTAGGTTTTGATAAATGCTATCATGCCTATGAACTAATAAGCAATCCGGAACAAATTATTTATTGGGAGCAATTGCAAAAAGGAGAGAAGCCTGATTACGAAACGCTATTTCAAGGTTACAGGGCAGCAGTTGATTTTCCGGCATGCTATCATTACCGCGAGTTGATGAAGCAATACCCCGATGCAAAGGTTATTCTCACTACTCGTAGTCCTTCGCACTGGTATGATAGCGCAGCTAAAACAATATTTATGAAACCTGAACCGGGTAAAGTAAGGCTGCTGTGGTTTCTCAGTTTCTTTTCGAAACGCTTGCGGTACATCTATCGCATTACTAAAAACGCTGAAAGCTTTTTATTTGGCAGTGTATGGAAAAAAAATACGGGTGACAAAGATGCGATGATAGATTTTTTCAACGCCTGGAATGAGGAAGTTAAACAAACCGTGCCTGCCGAAAAGTTACTTGTTTACGAAGTGAAACAAGGTTGGGAACCCCTTTGTAAATTTCTGAATGTACCGGTGCCACATACTGCATTCCCTAAAGCAAATGAGCACGGCGACTTTCATAAACGCCTGGATAAAGGTATTGCTAAAGGAAAAATAGAAGCATAAAAAATATGGCAGCAACTTTCAAATTGCTGCCATATTGCTTAATCAACTTTAACTAGTTTCTTAACAGCCATCAGCTTGCCGTCAACCATTATGTTTAACAGGTAAGTTCCTTTGGCAAACGTATTGGTAGGTATTTGTATGCTTATTGCTGCGGCTTCAAATTCTGTGCGGCTTATTTCGCGGCCTGTTACATCCATCAAAATAGCTGCTCCGTTTCCGTTGCTGCCTTTTATATTAATGGTAACGGCATCGTTAAACGGATTTGGGTATACCAAAATTTGATCAGCTTCAGTATTGGCAACACCCAAACAAACATCAACAACTACGTTCGAGCTATCTCTGCCGGTACATCCAACTGAATTAGTTACGCTATATGTTATTGAGTAAGTACCGGCGACTAAGGTCGAAGCATCGAATGTGCTACCCGTAACTCCGGGTCCGCTATAGGTCCCACCTGAAGGTGTTCCGCCACTAAGCGCAACCGTTGGGTTTTGGTCGTTGCAAACCGGGCTTGTAGGGAAAGTGAATGCTACTTGCGGAACAGGTAATACCGATACGTTTAAACTTGCAGATGGTGACGAACCACATGCGTTATTTGCAATTACCGATACGTTGCCTCCAATAGTGCCAACAGTAGGGTTGATGCTTTGAGCTGTAGAAGTTCCGCTCCATGTGTTGGGCAATGTCCAGGTGTATGATGTAGCACCGCTAACTGCAAATACGGCGTAAAAGCCAGTAGTCCCGCTACAAACGCTATCGCGGCCACTTATCACTCCTGGCGTTGCTGGTCCGGAATTAGCTGTAACCACCAGCGTTTGTGCCAGCGAACTTCCGCAGGCATTATTAGCAGTTACTGAAATTGTTCCTCCGGTTGAACCTGCGGTTGTCACAATTACTGCAGTGGTAGAAGTTCCCGTCCAGCCATTTGGTAAAGTCCAGGTATAAGATGTAGCCCCATTAACAGGGTTTACAGCGTAAGTATTGTTGGTACTTGATGCGCAAACGCTATCTGGCCCGAGTACGGCCGTTGGAGTAGCTGGTCCGGAACCTAAGGTTACGGCTAAGGTTTGCGCTGATGAACTTCCACACCCGTTATTCGCCACAACGGTAACGTTACCGGTACTAGTGCCAACTGTTGCATTAATGGCGCTGGTAGTTGAACTACCGGTCCATGTGTTTGGTAATGTCCATGTATACGAAGTAGCACCGTTTACAGGTGTTATTGAAAAAGTATCGAGCCCACCGGCGCAGGCAGTACCTGTTTGTAAAATATTACCCGGAGTGGCCGGGGCCGCCGAAATTGTGGTTACGCTTACCGTTTGTGCATTCGAACTTCCGCATGAATTGTTTGCGGTTACCGAAATTGTGCCACCGGTTGAACCGGCAGTCGTAATAATTGTAGCTGTTGTCGATGTTCCCGTCCAACCGTTAGGTAAAGTCCAGGTATATGAAGTAGCTCCGTTTACCGGGTTTACCGAAAAAGTGTTATTAGAGCTGGATGCACAAACGCTGGCTGTCCCCAATATTGTTCCTGGCATAGCAGGTACCGACCCCAATGTTACAGCCTGGGTTTGTGCTGATGAACTTCCGCAAGCATTATTGGCACTTACTGTAACGTTTCCGCCACCGGTACCTACAGTTGCACTAATACTTTCGGTGGTTGAACTACCACTCCATGTATTAGGCAGTGTCCATGTATAACTTGTTGCGCCGTTAACAGTTGCTATTGAGAAAGTATCTAACCCCCCATTGCAAGCGTTGCCTGCCTGCGTAATAGAGCCAGGTGTACCCGGTGCAACCGAAACTACGCCCACGGTCAATGTTTGAGGTGCTGAACTGCCACAGGCATTGTTAGCTGTTACAGAAATTGTTCCACCGGTTGAGCCTGCAGTGGTAATAATTGTTGCAGTAGTTGAAGTTCCACTCCAGCCATTAGGCAAGGTCCATGTATAAGAAGTTGCGCCGTTTACCGCATTTACTGAATAGGTATTATTTGAACTTGAAGCACAAGCGCTGACTGCACCCAAAATAGCCGTAGGTGTCGCCGGCGCTCCGCCTAAACTTACTACAAGCGTTTGCGCCGAAGAACTTCCGCAAAAACCGTTGGCTGTTACTGATATGGTGCCGCCACTTGCGCCAATGGTTGCATTAATGCTATCGGTATTCGAACTACCTGTCCATGAACCGGGCAATGTCCATGTGTAAGAAGTAGCGCCGCTAACCGGCGAAACCGAGTAAATGTTTGAAGTTGAGCTACACACACTATTGGGCCCTATAACGGCTGTAGGCATAACAGGAGGAGAAATAACATTGACAGCCAATGTTTGAGGTGAGGTACTACCGCAGGCGTTATTCGCGGTTACCGTAATACTACCACCGGTGGTACCCAAAGTGGCAACAATGCTGTTTGTAGTTGAAGAGCCACTCCATCCGTTAGGTAAAGCCCATGTATAAGACGTGGCTCCGCTAACGGTTACCACCGAATAGGTCTTTTGATTTGTAGCACAGCCACTGTCGATACCGTTTACGGTACCTAATGTTCCCGGAGGAGAAGCTAATGTTACAGCCAGCGTTTGCGCTGAACTATTTCCACAGGCATTACCGGCAGTAACCGAAATTGTACCAGGCCCCGTGCCTTCAGTTGCCTGGATATTACTGGTGGTTGAAGTTCCACTCCAACCGCTAGGCAAAGTCCATGCATATGATGTCGCTCCATTTACAGATGCTACTGAAAAAGTGTTGGTGCTACTGGCGCAAACGCTATCTGGCCCCAATATTGCAACCGGTGTTGAAGGAGGTAGAAGAAGAGTAACTGTTAACGTTTGTAGAGATGAGCTTCCGCATGTTCCATTGGCAGTAACCGATATTGTACCGCCACCAGTACCCTGCGTTGCCGAAATAGAATTGGTTGTTGAAGTTCCGCTCCAGCCACTAGGTAGCGTCCAGGTATAATCAGTAGCACCGCCAACCGCAGTAATAGAATAAGTGTTTACACCGGCGGTGCACACCGTTGCAGGCCCGCTGATTGCACCCGGAGTAGCTGGTGGACCATTAATAGTTACAAGGCCTGATGTATTGCTGATAGTAGAGCAACCATTGTCAACCACGCAGTAATAATACAAGGCCCCTGCACTGGTTGTTAACGGGGTATAGCTACTACTGGTTGCTCCGCTAATAAGTGTTCCGCCGGTATTGCTGTTCGCCGTATTCTGATACCATTGATAGGTGAGCGTACCGGTACCCGTAGCGGCAACAGAGAGCGCAGTTGCTGAACCGTTCAAACAAACGGTTTGTGCCGCTGTGCCGGGTTGTGTGTTTATGGTTGGAGCGGTGCAGGTATTAACCGTAAGCCTTATATCCGCCCTATATACATCCGGAGTACCACAGCAGGCAGATGAAGATCCTAAACCTGCGGAGGAGGTATTGTTGCTCCAGTTAACTTCAACATTACCGGTTGATGTATTATAATCCCAATTAGGATCGCCCACAACGGTGGTGAGTGCGCCCCAATCATTTTCTACAAAAACTACTATGTTACCCGATGACCATGTAAACGGTGTAGTCAGCGTAATGTCGCACCAGCCGCCCGCGCCGCCTTGGTTAAAGTTGCCGCTATAAACCAACGTAGCGCCCGAGGTGGCTGCCGTCCATGTGGACCCTGCAAGAGTGGTAGTGCCTGTTGGTACTGTACCTATCCATATTTTAATAGGTATGGAGTTGCCCGAAAAAAAAGCTCCATCGCAGTAATACCCTACTTTTTGAATAGTGCCAAAACCATTGCCTCCATTAAATCCTGAAGCAGGATAAAGCATAGAGCTTGAACTCCATTTGGCAGTACTTTTACAAATTGGCATATCTAGTGCCGGGTTACCACCGTTCCCTGAGAAAGGAAACACTTGTACCTGGGCATTGGCATCGGTAACAAACAATGAGAGGAAAGTAAAAAGCAGGCAAATTATAGCACTGTTAAGCCCGCCCGAATCAGATTTGGGTAATTGGTTTATCATGTAATTGGTTTTGTGGGGTGTATATTGAAAAATATTAATAGTCAACCTAAAACTACATCCTCCCTGTAAAAGGAACATTTTGCTCTTTATGCCAAACAAACACAAAACAAAATACACAATTATTTATTAATACACCAGTAATGATTTTGAAACTTTGCCTCTGGTTGCATTACTATAACCAGATAGGTCAACTATTGGCAATAAAAAAGCCCATCCGGTTCCGAATGGGCTTTTTATCTATTCAAATAATCGTTACATACTTGGCGATGGTCCGGCACCTGGCGCGCCTTGTTGTTGAGGCGACATTTGCACAAACTTCATTTGGGAGTCTTTAAAGTCCTTTTCAAGCTTTGCCGCAAAGTCGGGGTCCTCGTATTTTTTAGCTGTAAGGTTTAATTCCTGCATAATAAATAGCTGCTCGCGTACCTCATGGCGTTGCATAAATGCACCTTGCTGTAATTGCGTGTAGTAATCGTTATCGTTATTTTCTCTTGCATCCTTTAAGGTATAGTCGTAAACTATTTTATAGTAGTTCAGTTCGTCTTTAGCCTTATCCATCATTTCAACAATCAGCTTATGGCCCTTTTCTTTTTGCCCGGCGCGGAAATAAACTTCGGGATAAGAATAATCAAACACCGAATGTGGCACCCTGTCAGCCGGTAGCTCGGCTAATGAGTAATCAATTACAGCCGCCGCTTTGGCTTTATCCTCATTTGCTGCAGCTGAATCTCCTGCTGCGGCCTCACGGTCAGCTTTCTCTAATACGGCTTCAGCCAAACGGCCTAAGTTGCCGCGTATATTTACGGTCATGCGCTGTATGTTTTCATCCAGGTAAACGTTTTTGTTTTCCTTAATGCCACCAAACCTGAATTTGTGCATCATGTTATCATACATTTCGTCCAGGCGCACAGGTGCATTATATGGACTACCCGTAGGATTAACCTTGGGCACAATGCGATAAGTAAGTCCCTCTAACTGGAAGTATTTTTCCATACCCAGGTAAGCTTCGGAAGGAACGGATACGGCAAAATAAATAGGATGCTCCATCAGGTTATTGGCAACAATGTCCAGGGTAATCAGGTCATTTTTCATCACCGTTCCGTTCGGAAGCGTCCAATCCATACGCGATACTACTTGTCCGTAATCTGCCGGGTCAACCATGTTTAGTTTTCTCACTACTGTGCTATCAACATTAATAAAGAAATGACGGGTTGGCAGGTAATTTTCCTTTTCGCCATTTTGCAGCATTACTTTATTTCTGTCATCATCGCTTCCAATAAAACTCATTACCCTTTTTAGTTCAACGGCTGTGCCTTCGGCAATACCAGGCCCTTGCCTGTATCTTACCACATCGCGGTTGCCACCCTGCAACTGCTCCGATGTAAAGCTCAGTTTTAAAGGTTCAGCCTCGTTCATTTTATATCTAAACTGTTCAATATACCAATCAACACCAGCCAATGAAAGATTGATAACGCGTATATCAGTGCGTATACCTTCTACTTCCTGTGCATACCATAAGGGGTAGGTGTCATTATCACCCTCGGTAAACAATATGGCGTTTGGCTGGCAGCTCTGTAGGTAATCAATGGCACAATCGCGTGCGGTGTAACGTGCGTTACGGTTGTGGTCATCCCAACCCTGGCTGCCCATCAAAAAGGGCGCAGCGGCACATAAAGCAACAATACCAATTGCGGTTGGCACCTCAGGCATTTTTAAACGTTTTATCAGTGTATCAAAAAGGGCTATTACACCAAAGCCCATCCATAAAGTAAATACAGCGTACGAACAGGCCGTTGCATAATCCCGTTCGCGTGGCTCAACGGGTGGTTCATTTTGGAAAATAATTTGAGCAAGACCGGTGGTAAAGAAAAAGATGGCCAGGAACCAAAACGTTTTTTCATCGCGGAAGAAAGTAAAAATGAAACCTATTAAACACACTATAAGCGGAACCATGTAAAACTTGTTGCGGCCTTTATTTTGCAGTGCACTTTGCGGCAAATGCTCTTGTGGCCAATCCGGGGTAAAGAATTTATGGGAATTATCAATAAAAGGAATACCCGAAATCCAGCGGCCATTAGTGTTGGCATAAGTTCCTTGTATGTCGTCCTGGCGGCCCGCAAAATTCCACATAAAATAGCGGAAGTACATAAAGCCTACCTGGTATTTAAAGAAGAATTTGATGTTATCACCCCAGGTAACGTGGTCTTTCACATAAAATTCGTTGCCACCCTTTTTATTAAGCGAAGCAGCATAATCATTTGCTTTTTTTTGACCCGAAGGCGGAAAAGTTTGGGCTACTTCGTGGGTTGAGCGGTTCACAACGTCATACGATGGGCTTAGCCATGCACGGTAAGCCGCCTTTTTGCCCTCCTCCTGCCAGAAACCCATACGCGGAAAAAATTCTTTAACCTCATCGCGAAAAATATAATCCTGTTTATAACCATCAAACGTATACCTGTGCGATTTGGGGTCCTTTACCCAGCGTTCGTCATTTTTTGAATATTCAGCAATATCAGCCGATGGGTTAATAGTATAATCAGGCCCAAAAAGCAAAGGCCTTGCACCATACTGGTCACGATCAACATAGGATTTAAGAGTGTATGGATCCGTAGGACGGTTCATGTTAATTGGCGGGTTCGCCTCAGCACGTATAGGCACCATCAGGTAACTGGTGTACCCGATATATGAAAATGCAATCGATAATACCGCCATGTTGAAATAACGGCGCATCTCATAACCATAGCGGTTAGATAAAAATAAACCCACTGGGAAAATGAGTCGAACAAATTTAGCCGCCAGTGTGTCGTCAATTATAAATCCGATGATTACATAAATAACACTTACAACCATAGCAATAGTAAAATCACTTTGCTTGGCCGTGTGGGTATATCTTAATACCACTACCAGCACTACAACAATCAGCAGCGTTCCAAACAGCACACCACTGTTAAATGGCATGCCCAGGGTATTTACAAAAAACTGGTCCATACTGGCGAAATACGACAGGGTATACGAGATGATATACTTCATATAAAGCCCAATCATAAAAAAGCCTGCAGCAACAGCAGCTATCCAGCCGCCAACGGTAGCCTTTTTAAATTTCTTGTAGTAAATGGTAACTGCAATGGCGGGTAGTCCCAACAGGGCTAATAAGTGTGCTCCGATAGAAACACCGGTTACGTAGGCAATTAACACCAACCAATGGTCGGCGCGTTCGCTGTTGTCATCATACCATTTCAAAATAGCCCAAATGTTGAATGACAGAAAACATTGTGAGCTGGTAAATACGATATACTCTACCGCACTAAACCATTGCGAATCGACAAAAGTGCATGAAGTAGCAGCAATTAATCCCGAACCAAGCACGGCAATTATTCTGCCGGTGGTATATTCACCGTCTTTAAAAATAAATCTGCCGGTTAATGAGGTTGTTATCCAAAAGGTAAACAACACGGTGCCCGATGTCATTAAGGCACTTAAAAGGTTACACCACATGGCCACGTGCTCAGAGCCCGGCCCGCCAAATTTTGTAGCATCGGCCCCCGAAAAGAGCGACAGAATACGGCCCAGCATTAGGAATAAGGGGAAACCCGGCGGGTGCGCAATTTCTAATTTAAAAGCACTGGGTATAAACTCGCCGCAATCCCAAAAGCTGCCGCTTTTTTCCATCGTCATAGTATATACCACAACTGCAAAAAGGAAGCAGGCCCAACCCAGAATGGTATTTAATAACTTAAATTTCTTCATTCAACTCAATTAAAATGTGGTGAAAACAGTTTGCGATATTGCATGAATAATGGCTGTTTTTCTAGTCAAAGTAGAAAAATTATTTCTTTTAACTGTTTTTCATCCCCTAATTGGCCCCAAACGCATTTTGTATTAAGCAATTGTGCTACAAGGCCGCAGTTCACATTTGTTTGTGTTTGAGTGGTAATCAAGCTAAGGTCTAACGCGGGATAAGGCTATTTAGCCGTTACTTTTCACTCTTAATATAAATAACATCGCCATTGCAAAACAGAAGAGAATGAACTTCTTCTGTCACAAATTTCTGGCTTATCAATTGTTTTAGATAAGGATCAAATACGATTACTTTATCATGCACCTTTACCTCGTCGTGGCGGATAACCGGGTTGTTTATATGGTGCTCCTTTAGCTCTTGTTCATAACAACGTATTACGGTTCCCGAGCCAATGCTTTCGGTATCAAAAATCAATTTGCAGTTATCTTCATGAACAGTTCCTTGAACCGCATGCTGAAAATATTTACACGAAACTGAAAATCCCTCTTCCCACCAATCGCCTTTTGGAAAATAGACCCGGGAGATAGCATCTGAATAAGGTTTTATAAAAAATGACAACACAAAGACAAACGCAATCAAACTAGCAGTGCTCCATTGGTAAATGCGCCTAAGATGCTCACTAGCTATCGTGTAAATAAAATAGAAAAAGGAAGAAACTATAATGGCTAAAAACGGAAATAAGGGAGCATCATAATGTGGCAGTTTTGTGGCGGCAATGGAAATAACGATTAAAAACATTGTCCCGATAGCTGCTGCAAATAATACTAATCTCTTAATAACCGTATCTGAAAAAAAGGTACCTATAATCAAAGCGGCAGGAAATATAAACATGTAATGAACAAATTGCCAGGTAATTATTTCGTTGAAATAAAAACTAAAGTCGGCTTCGTGCCCTTCATTTACACTACTAAATCGTCCGCCCAGTTCATTTATCCAAACAGCTTTTAAATACCCCGGGTTTATTGCTTCGCGCAGAAAATAAAATCCAACGCCAAATACTATAAAAATGGCTACGCCGGCATACATCCATTTGTTTTTAAGAAAGGCAACTATTTTTTTTCGGATAAGCACATAGGCCATAAAGCCCGGTGCAAACATAAGAGGCGCAATGCCCTTGGTTAGTACCGCCAGTGTCATGTAAATGGAAAATGTAACCAAATGCCACGATTGTTGTTTTTTCTCAGTTGCTTCCGTTGCGAAAAATAAACTGAAGGCAGCCATAGTGATGAATAACGTTAGAATAGAATCGTATTCTCCTGTGCGGGTAACATGATTTCGGACATATCCATTACAGGTAATAAGTATCAAAACTGTAAGAAACGCAAAAACTGAACTCCTGCTGTAATTTTTTATGGTACAAAAAAGGTAGATACAAAGTAAAAGGGCTGCAATAGCCGAAGGCAACCTAAGCGCGAGTTTGCTAAACCCGAAAATTTTAATAGAAAGCACAATGCACCAAAGCAATAACGGAGGTTTGCAGTTATACATGTCGGGATGGCCGTCAATATAAGTTACAAAATAGTGATGATTACTGGCCATTTCAATGGCATTTACCCCGGTTATTGATTCGTCCCACATTCTTATCGGCATATAAGTGAGATGCAGGAAAATCGGAAAGTAGATGAGGACAAGGAGTAAAGCGAACAGAATGTAGTTTCTGTTTTTTAGTAAATAGTCAGTCATTATAAAATTGTGATTACAGGAAGCGTGAAAATAGAATTATTATTATTTATTGCGGTTTTAACTCAATTGTTGTTATCACCAACACCTAATGAATAAGCGGTAAAACAATATTTTTCCAAAACCTCTCTCCAAATCAATTAAAGCGTTTTTTTTACAGTATGGAGAAAACATATTTTGATGTGCTGATTATAGGCGCCGGCATTTCGGGCATTAGTGCAGCACGGCATTTACAAATGGAGTGCCCCAATAAAACATTTGCCATTTTAGAAGGCAGGCAAAATATTGGCGGCACCTGGGATTTGTTTAAATACCCGGGAATTCGTTCCGATTCGGATATGTATACGCTAGGGTTTCGCTTCCGTCCATGGACGAGCACTAAGGCTATTGCCGACGGGCCGAGCATTTTGAAATATTTGAACGATGCGATTGATGATTATGCCATCCGAGAAAAAATTTGTTTTGGGCGGCAAGTAAAAAAAGCCAGCTGGTCATCGGTAGATGCCTTATGGACTTTGGAAGTGGAAGTAAACGGACAGCCGGTGGTTTATACTTGCAATTTTTTATCGGTATGTGCAGGTTACTACAAATACGAAAGCGGCTACTTACCTGAGTTTAAAGGAACCGAAAGATTTAAGGGTCGCATAGTTCATCCTCAAAAATGGACCAGCGATATTGACTATGCCAATAAGCATGTGGTAATTATTGGCAGTGGGGCTACTGCCGTTACGCTGGTGCCCGAAATGGCAAAAACAGCAGCGCATGTAACTATGTTACAACGCTCACCCACCTTTATTGTGGCCCTGCCTGATGAGGATAAAATAGCGAACTGGATGAACCGCAACTTGCCCCTGTCATTCGCATATCCTTTTAACCGGTGGAAGAATATTTTGCTGGCTGTATTTTTTTACAACTTCAGCCGAAGGAATCCAAAATTTATGAAGCGCCTGATGATTAAAGGCGTTAAAAAGGAATTGGGCGATGGGCCTGATGTTGAAAGGAATTTCACCCCAACGTACAACCCATGGGACCAACGGGTTTGCCTGGTCCCCAATGGCGATATGTTTAAGGCTATAAAAGAAGGTAAAGCATCTGTAGTAACCGACCATATTGATACTTTTACTGAGAATGGAATACTGCTGAAATCGGGTATGGAGCTCAAGGCCGATTTAATTGTTACCGCAACCGGTTTAAATGTTCAGTTATTAGGTGGCATTGAGTGGTTGATTGATGGACAGAAGCTGGATATGTCCAAAACCGTTTCTTACAAAAGTATTATGCTTAGTGATGTTCCTAATCTTTCAATTGCCTTTGGTTATACCAACGCCTCGTGGACATTAAAGGTTGACCTTACCAATCAATACATGTGCCGTTTACTAAACTACATGGATGCCAAGAAATACAGGCAATGCACTCCGCGTCAAAAAGACCCTTCGTTACAGCTTAGGCCGTTTAGCGATTTTGGTGCCGGTTACCTGCAAAGGCAAATTAGTAATTTGCCAAGGCAGGGCTCAAAAAAGCCCTGGATACTTAAACAGAACTATTTGTTCGACTTAATGAATATAAGGCACGGCGAGATAGAGAATGATGTATTGGAATTTGCTTAGTTGAAATACATTCAACGTAAACCTCATTTATATAAAAATCCGCTCCCTTATGGAAGCGGATTTTTATTTGAGAGCGTAAATACCACTTTTAATTATGCCAATTCAAACCGGTCAAGGTTCATAACCTTGTTCCAGGCGGCCACAAAATCGTGTACAAATTTTTCTTTACTATCTACGCTGGCGTATACTTCGGCCAGTGCGCGTAGTTCGGAATTCGAGCCGAAAATGAGGTCGGCGCGGGTGCCGGTCCATTTAACTTCGTTGGTTTTTCTATCGCTGCCTTCAAAAATGTACTGGGCATCGCTAGTGGCTTTCCAGGTTACACCTAAGTTAAGCAGGCCTGTAAAAAAGTCGTTGTTAAGCTGGTCGGTGGTTTTGGTAAACACGCCGTGCTTTGAACCATCAAAGTTGGTATTGAGCGCGCGCATGCCTCCAATAAGCACAGTCAACTCCGGCGCGGTTAGCGTTAGCAGTTGGGCTTTGTCAATCAGCATTTCTTCAGCAGTTGCTTTGTGTTTGGTGTGGAAGTAATTACGCAAACCATCGGCCTGCGGCTCTAACACGGCAAACGATTCAACATCGGTTTGCTCTTGCGTTGCATCAGTGCGACCCGCCGTAAACGGCACCTTTATATCATGCCCGGCATTTTTTGCAGCTTGTTCAACGGCTGCACAACCACCCAGTACAATCAAATCGGCAAGCGAAACCTGTTTGCCACCGGTTGCTGCGCTGTTAAAATCTTTTTGTACACCTTCTAAAGCCTGTAATACTTTAGCCAATTGGGTAGGGTTGTTTACCTCCCAGTTTTTTTGTGGGGCCAGGCGTATACGTGCGCCATTTGCACCACCCCGCTTGTCGCTACCACGGAACGTAGATGCCGAAGCCCATGCGGTAGATACCAATTGCGAAATAGTGAGGCCTGTGCCCTGTATTTTTGCTTTTAGTGCAACTACATCTTTGTCGTCAATAGGTTTGTGTGTAACGGCTGGTATAGGGTCTTGCCAAATCAATACTTCGCCTGGTACTTCTTTACCTAAATAGCGGGCTCGCGGACCCATATCGCGGTGGGTTAGTTTAAACCATGCACGGGCAAATGCATCTGCAAATTGTTCCGGGTGCTCATGAAAACGTTTTGAAATTTTTTCGTAGGCAGGATCAAAACGTAAAGCAAGATCCGTTGTTAGCATGGTTGGTGCGTGGTGTTTGGCAGGGTCGTGCGCATCGGGCACTAAACCGGCACCGGCGCCGCCTTTAGGTTTCCATTGGTGTGCACCGGCAGGGCTCTTCGTCAATTCCCACTCGTAACCAAAAAGATTTTCGAAAAAATTATTGCTCCATTTGGTTGGCGTGGTAGTCCACGCGCCTTCCAGTCCACTTGTAATGGTGTCTCCTCCATGGCCTTTACCAAAAGAGTTTTTCCAACCCATGCCTTGCTCTTCAAGCGCGGCTGCGGTAGGTTCTTTGCCAACATGTTTACTGGCATCGGCAGCCCCGTGGGTTTTTCCAAAGGTATGGCCACCGGCAATTAAGGCAACGGTTTCCTCATCATTCATAGCCATACGGCCAAAGGTTTCGCGTATGTCGCGGGCCGAGGCCAGTGGGTCCGGGTTGCCGTTAGGGCCTTGGGGGTTAACGTAAATTAAACCCATTTGTACTGCTGCCAACGGGCTTTCTAATTCGCGGTCGCCACTGTAGCGATTATCGGCCAGCCATTCTTTTTCCAGGCCCCAGTAAATGTCTTCAGCTGGTTCCCAAACATCGGCGCGGCCACCCGCAAAACCAAAAGTTTTGAACCCCATCGACTCAAGCGCGCAATTACCCGTTAATATCATTAAATCTGCCCACGAAATTTTTTTGCCGTATTTCTGCTTAATAGGCCAAATAAGTAAACGGGCTTTATCGAGGTTGGCGTTATCCGGCCAGCTATTAAGCGGCTCAAAGCGCTGCGTACCTGAACCTGCACCACCGCGACCATCAGATATACGATAAGTACCTGCACTGTGCCATGCCATGCGTATAAATAATGGTCCGTAGTGGCCATAGTCAGCCGGCCACCAATCCTGCGACTTGGTCATTACATCTAAGATGTCCTTTTTAACAGCATCTAAATCAAGACTCTTAAACTCTTTGGCATAATCGAACGATTCGCCCATTGGGTTTGACAATGAAGAGTATTGCCTGAGAACATTTAGCTTTAATTGATTAGGCCACCAATCGCGGTTGCGGCTGCCGCTACCTGCGGTTTGTTTTAAGGCCCCACCGTGAAACGGACACTTGCCCGTGCTTTCATTTTGTGCTGTTGTGTTATTTTCCATAAGTTTCGATTGTTTTAGTTGGGCGAATTTAGGATTTAATACTTATTTACCTGTTGTTACAGAAGTAAAAAAAATGATTTATATCAGTGCAATTGAGTGGAAAGTGCGATGGGTGGTTTAAATGGAAGACGCTATTTTTTTAGCATACAGACCTAAACGAAACAAAAAATCCGCTCCTTTTAGGGAAGCGGATTTAATTTTGTTGGCCCAGCTGGACAGTCGGTTTCACCTGGTTCTGCCCGGGTTTGCGCGCAAGTTGCTCAGCCCGGCTGCGCAGGAGTGCTGTAAACCAGCGCTCCTGAACTAATGTTGAACAATAAACAGTGCAGGTGCGTGGGCAGCGGTAGGTGTATTAAAGGCAACCAAGCTCGCGCCAATAGCTCGCCCAGCTATCCCACGGGCCTTGCTTTGTGATTATTTTCTAATCATGTGTCATAGCCAAATATTTTGTTACTTGCACGACATTTTAACTTTTGACACATGAAGAAAATATTATTCCCTTCGATAATAGTCTTGCTGTTGGTTAATTTTATCAGCGCCCAGGCACCACAAGGCCTCAACTACCAGTTCTTCCTAAAGCCAAAGCCTTGTTTAAATCTAAACAACCGCTTCCCTTTTGTCCTAATTGTATTTTACAAAGCCCTCTATTGTTATATGCTTCTGCATCATTAGGATTTAAGTCAATTGCCCTATTGAAATCCACTATAGCACCCCTATTGTCTTGTAGCATTGCTCTACAAAATCCTCTGCTGGTATAAGCATTAGAAAGTTTAGGACTTAGCTCTAATGCTTTTGTGTAATCTGGCATTGCTCCTTGATAGTTTTGCAAATTGACCTTACAAAATCCTCTATTGTAATAAGCTTCTACACATTCAGTATTAAGTTTTATTGCCCTGTTAAAATCTATTATTGCTCCTTGATAGTCTTTCAGGCTTGCTTTTACTACCCCTCTGTTACTGTAGGCCATATCATATAAAGGGTTAATGTCAATTGCTTTATTATCATCAGTTATTGCCCCACTGTAGTCTTTTAGTTCGGCTTTTGCTTTGCCTCTGTTATAATAAGCATCTGCATCGTTAGGTTTAATCTCTAATTCTTTATTGTAATCAGCTATAGCTCCTTGATAGTCATATAGGGCAGCTTTTGAAACACCTCTGTTATGGTAAGCTTCATTAAACATAGGTTTTATTTCTATAGCTTTATTGTAGTCCGCTATTGCTCCTTGATAATCATTGAGTAACCCCTTTGTCCGGCCTCTGTTATAATAAATATCTTGGTCATTAGGGGTAATTGAGAGTGCCTTAGTGTCATCTTCTATACCACCTTTGTAATCTTTCAAAGCCACTTTTGCCCTTGCTCTATTATAATAAGCATCAGAATACTTAGGGTTAATTGCTATGGCCTTGCTATATTCAATTATGGCCCCTTTGTAGTCCCCTTTATCATAGTTTTGAAGTCCAAAATTTTCATGTTCATAAATTATTGGAGAAAAGGTATCAGATGATACTGCCGATGAAACTGCTGGTGCGTTAGATTCTATTGCTTTTGTTACTAATGTGGTGTCCTTATTTGTGGATGGTGTTGTTGTGGATTTGCTTTTAATTTCATCTACACTTATTTGACCAGCCCATTTATAAAACAGGATGAAAAAAATTAGTAAAATAACTATACTGAGAATTTTTGTTGTCGGGGTATTCATGTGGAGCAAAAACTGATTTATAGCTTTAGGAAATTTCATCAAACCATCTTTTAAATTTTATATGTTTCTAACATTTGGGCTAAAGTAAAATGATTTTTTGAATACAACCACAGTATGCGAATTAGTATTGGTATTTAGCAAATACAACAGCATGCACCTTTTCATGATATAGTAATTCTGCAACCCAATAAATTGGTTTAGCGGAGTTGGTAGTTGGTTCCCAATTTTCATTTAATCCGACTAATCTATATCTGAAAATCTCCTTTGCCCCTGATGGTTTCCATGCTTGGTTGTAAAAGACCATATCCAAAGTTGGTTGTAGCATTTCAAATTCCTTTGCATCACAATGCTTGTCAATAATTCGTATTTGATATTTTTTGTCGATTGGTTGTATATTTTCCCACACAAAAAGCCCTTTGAAATTTTTCTGATGACTTTTATACAAATTACCTACGTTAAATTCTAATGATGGCTTCTCAATATTGCCTGATAACCTTCCATATCCATCTTTTTCATGAACAAACAAACTTCTAATTGTTTTACCTGTAATCCTTTTTGAATCTGTAATACTTTCATTTAGCCAACCAATTACGTCTCGCAAGTCGTCATCTGTTGCTGAAAATTCAGTATTACACTTAACGCAACTTGGCACTTTGATTATTTCACCATGCGTTTTAGAATCTACAAACAAATTTCTGGCAGGTATGTGCTCCTCATTATTAGGAACGCAATTCAGGTCATCGCCACAGTTGTAGCAGTAGTGTAAATTTTTTAATTTTTTATTCATACCGTTTTTTTAAAAAAATAATGGTTGTAATTGCTATGCCAACAACATTTGAGCGGTAAGATTGTCGATTAGAGCTACCGAACTTCTTCACAATTGTCAAATTTAAAGATTTTAAAGGCAGGCTGTTAGGAAATTTGTTCTTTAGTTTCATCCATTGTTGAGCAGGGCAAAATTTGCCTTTTTACCTTTTACTCAGTTGTTTTTCGTCCCTGATTTTTCGGATGTAAGTTATACCGCTGATTCTACCAGCTACATATTGGCCGGCGTTATTGCCAGCATGGGTAACCTCGTTTATTAGCAACGGGTAATGTAATACAGCCTTTTGAAATTTTATCATATCAGTAGAGCACAGCTTACCATCGTTAGATGCTTTAACTATGAATTGGCTTTTACCCATGTATAGCAGGGTAATTTCCTTACCCGGTTCATAGCCCATTTGGATTGTTTCACCTTTTTTCAGCTTACCCGGTAATAGCTCATCCATCGCCACGAAGTTTATATCTACATCCCCTTTAATCAACTTAGCAGCCAGTTCTTCCCATCCTTTATTACCAAGATAATCGCTGATTATATCGAGCGTGTATAACCTTGGCTGCTCGTTTCCTTTTCTTTTAGTGAATCCGAACAGGCGTTTGAGTGTGCTTCCACTCAACCCTGTTTTGCACACGGTGGAAATGTGCAAAGCAAGGGCATCGCAATCGCGGGGATAGCGTATCTGATGGCCGAACTTATGCTCCACCATATTCTTAATGACCTTCGAAAGCATCTCTTTTTTATGCCGAATGTAGCGTCTGATGCAAAGCGGAAACGGCTTTGGCGTAAATGGTCGAAAAGATTTTTTTGATTGATTTGATTGACCGATAAAGATGAAATGGATTAACAAATAAATCCCAGTTTTCCCTGTCAAAATAATCTAATACACTCACATTCTAAACCAAAAAACATGAAAAAGTATTTTACAGGAATCTTATCGGTTCTTATTTGCGTAAGCATTTACGCTCAGACAACAACTGCGAAAAAAACAACTACACCCAAGGTTACTAAGGAGGAAAAAAAGGAAGACAGCAACTCATCTAAATACGGTGACCGAACAAAGTATCAAATTACGTATGCAGATGGCACAACAGGTAAATTATATCAGGCAAAGGCTGACGGGAAGTGGTGGGGTTCGGCATTATACCACGACAAGGGGCCTTTTACAAAGGATGAAGCCGTAAAGTGGTTATACAATTATGAGCAAGAAAAGAACGCGGTTAAAGGCGCAGCAGTAGTTGGAGCCGGTGCAGTTGTTACACACCAAGTAACGAAATCAACGCCGAAAACCTCCATAAACTTAAATCAAAATAAAGGAACTTCTATTAACCATTAATTCAAACCAATAACAAGAACATGAAAACTTACGTAGCATCAAGAATGTCAGATGGGAATAAAGTATTCCCTTGCAAAATTAGTATCGGCGGCAATGGAGTAACCCTAAAAATACCTGGGTTTCTACGCGGACAAGAAGCAACCATACCGTTTTCGCGCATATCGGCGGTGGATATAGACTGCCCACTGATTGGTTATTCATCCATTACCATATCTACAACAGGTGAAGGCAACGTTATAGGTCATGGATTCAGCAAAAGCGAAGTGAAGGAAATGAAGGAAATGATACTTGAACAAATTTGATACGCTAAAATTTGCCAGCGTTTCCCGCTTTACCAGTTTAATATTTCCACTTTTCCATCGGAACTAACATACTCGTGTAGTAATTATTTTTTAATCAAAACTACACGTTTATGAAAATCGAAACAGCAGTTAAAAAGGTGGTTGAGTTCCTGCAAAGCAACCCCGCTTCCAGTAAGGAAGAAATCGGAACAGCGACAAAGGTTAAAGGCCTTGAATTAACCAATGTGCTTAAGCGCCTTCGCAAAGATGGAACATTGGTTGAAGACGGGTTGGGTGCCGATTTAAAACTTTCTTTCAAAGAGGTGCCAGCCGAAAGCACTGAAACCGATGAAGAAATAACACCGGCGGAAAATGAAGTAAAGGCTTCCAAAGGCCGGAACAACCAAAAGTTCAAATTCAACGGAAATGAATATGGCAAAGGCCCATTGGTTCGTGAAGTAGTAAGAGAATATGTTGCCGGCCATCCTAAAGTAACCCTCAAACAACTTAAAGAAATTTTTCCTGATGAACTGCTCAAAAGATTCGGAATTTTTCAGGAAGAATCTGTTGCAAAAACCTTGAGCGGTGCCCGCGACCGGTATTTTTTCAAAGATGAACAACTGATAAAGTTGGGTGATAAAAAAGTTATCGCGGTTTGTAATCAGCTTACCAGCGATAACATCCAGCCATTTTTGAAAGCCGCCCGTGCATTAGGGTTCAAGATAAAATAGCCTTCTTTTTTTGTTATTTGCCATAGGTAAAACGGGCGCCCTAAAAAGCGTCCGTTTTTATTTTACTGTGGTAGCTAAATAACACTGGCTTTAGCCGACTCTCCTGGGCTCTCCTAATGAGCCCGGCTCAGTTTATATAGTAAGGCCAAGGTTTTTGAATATCGCGCGACCACGGCGATATGGAGAGCAAAAGGAAGCGAATAAACTTGTGTGCAGCAGCTACACCGCCAACGTTGGGCCGGGTTTTAATAAAACATCACCAGGGGATGTTCCTTTGGTTGGTAAGCAGAAAATTCCATGCCAGCTTCATGTCTTCCGTTTTCATATCCAGCAATACCTTTTGGTCAGCAACCCTTACAACCGTTACCCCAGCGTTACCACCGAAAGCAATCGTTTCTTGTTTCCATTTTTTACCGAGTGCTAAAAGTTCGTGGTAGTCCATCAAAGGCACCACCAAGGATTTTCTGCTTACGGTGGTTAACCCATTACCGTCGCTATACTGGTATCCATAGCCCTGCTCCAGATAACTGTAATTCATTTTGAGTACATCTTTTTTGAGTTGCTCATGTTCATCTGCTAAGGTTTCGGGGTCGTTACCTGGGTAATAGGCAGAAATAATACAGTAGAAATCGCCGCTGTCAATGACCTTCCAAATTTCCTGTATAGTTTCAGATGTTCTTAATTCTACTGCAACCCTATCAGTGGTTTTGTCAAAATTCTCGTATTCCCGAATGTATATTGCTTCCATTCCTTATATACCACAACCGGGGCAATGTGCGGTTCCGTTGGCCAGGGCTATTTCATATTCTTTTACCACGGCATCATGCCATAGATTAAACCGGTGCTCAGTGAAGCGCTTTAGGTCGGCGAAGGCATCATATTCAGCAAAAGCGCGGCTGTTATAGCGGCCACCGGCAAGGAGCGTTTTAACGAAGTTATCGGCCTCGAAACTGGGGATAGATTTGATTAACCAGCGAAGGAATAACTGGTTGTTCTCGAAATCAGAAAATGAGATGGTGTAGGCGTCTGTAAATATCTTTTCTATGGTAAACAGGCCGGTGCTACCGCTAAGTCTCACCTCGTAAGGTTCACCAAAACCGGCTGCCGTTAACTTCCGCTTTAGTGCACCAACGGAAAGGGTATTTTTACAGAACGCCAGCCGCTGGTGGGTTTCTGGTTCACCGGTGCTGGTAGTTATGGTATCATGAAATACGGGTTCGGCCTCCATGTATAATATACGTTCCACCCTCACCTTATCTTTATCAAATAAAGTGGTGAGCGATTGCCAGGGCAGACCTTCCATAAAAACGGTTAACATGTCGTTGCTGAGTTCGGCGGCTATATTCATCTTGAAATGTTTAGCACAGCAAGATAGTGTATGGAATGAAATGAAAGGCGTTGGAAGTTGAGCGAGGCCTATTTTTAATTCAGCAACCTCGGTATACCAAATTTGTGTTTCATTTACCGGGGTATATCTGTAAGTTAGCAGCAATTTTAATGCACAACACAACTGAAACTACTACATCAACAGCATCATTAACTCATTGAATTAAAAAACGACAAATGCCAGGAAGACCACCTAAAGAATTTAAGGAATATTTATGCGAGGCAACTAAAGCACATGTATCCCATCGGGACTATATGGCTTCTCCAGCGACAGCATTTCTCAAATATTCTGTGGAGGCAAAAAGTGCGATTGACCTTTGCATAAGAAAATTCCCAACGAACCAAAACGGAGAGTATTCAAGTGACAGTTTAGATAGTTTGCAACACCTTACCACTGCGATACTTCCTGCAATTATGGGACACTTTGAAACCTATCAAAAGAATCTTTTTGCAGGTATGATTGACTTGACCGTTTTCAATTCCAATTTTAAAGTTTCATCGTTTGCGAAGAAACTAAATGATGGTGCAATGGGTATTGATATGATACGGCTTTTTGCATATAGGAATATTGGTGCATCCGTAGGTAGCATTATCGCAGACAATCTCTCAAGCTGGCACGACCCTGAAAGAGTAAACAAACATTTTGGTGCGTTTGGATTCAACTACACATTTTACTCCAATGACGATTGCAAAAAATTAAAAGTTCTTTGGCAGTTAAGACATTCAATAGTTCACACGGGTGGTTCAATAACTTTACCTGATGCTCAAAAAGTTGAAGAGCTAAAAACTTTCGGAGATAGAAAAATTGCCTTTGAGAAAAATTTCATTTTTGAAGTTTCAAGAAAATTACATCCTATTGTTAAACGCTCAACAACTGGTATTGGTGATGCGTTTAAAGCAAACTTGCATCCAAATCTTGATGCTCCCACGACAAACAAAATCAATAAATTCTTTGAAGTAAAATCAAGTATCGCTACTTGGTTAGTATAGCTCGACATTTATAGATACCGTTTCATAGGAAAAGCGGCACATATCGCTAAAAAATTAAATGATATATTGAAAAGTGGCTATCTTCAAAGGCAAAATTTGCCCTCACGGCATCATTGCCTTAATCGCATCTGGCGACCAGTATAATCTTCTACCGATTCTTGCCGGCTTCGGTAACTTGTCTTCCTTCATCCAGTTATAAACGCACTGTTTTGATATATCCAGCGCAGCCATAACATCTTTCACCGACATCCGGCCATCTCGGCCAAGGCTCTTATTATCGTGATTTAATATCTCACGCAGCTTGCGTTCCACGGCCCGTTCAATGAGCGCTTCAAGCTCGCTGGGTTCGATTAACACAAACCGGTTATTGTTTTCCATCGCATGTTTTGTATTATATGCTGATGGAAGCGCCCGGTTGCAGTCTGTATGTAGTAATGCGTGAAGAATTGCGATTGAGGGTTTCTAAAATAAGCGCAGCGCATTGATAACCAATGCGCTGCAACTTTACTTTGTTGGCCCAGCTGAACGATGCCTTTAGGTCTACTTCAGTAAAGTAGTGCATACATATCTTTTTTCCTTATAGTGAATACCAGCCGCTTACACACTTCTTTTTGAAAAATTCTACCCCGGTTGGTAAAGAATAATACAATCCAGACAAGTAATTGCGCGTGAGAAGTTGCGGCACATACCTTTTTGTATCGCGTTTAATTTTATTGCCCGTTTAGTTAT
>CAIOTH010000021.1 GCA_903861145.1 uncultured Bacteroidota bacterium
ACAAACCGGCAATGTGGATGGGCGATTATGGCTTCGTAACCTTAAAACCCACTACCGGTGTTGTAACAGCAAAATCATTAAAGCAAAAAGCTTCGTTCAGTCATTTTCACGAAATGTCAAAGCCTTATTACTACAAGGTGGGAATGACAGAACCCAACCTGCATAATATTAAGGTTGAAATGACAGCTACCGAAAGGTGTGGTGTTTTGAAATTCAATTTTGCTAAGGGCGAAACACCCAATGTTTTAATAGAAGCTAGTCAGTTGCCCGACTTTAATGGCTGGATAAAAATAGATACCGCCAGGCACCAGGTAATTGGCTGGAACAGCGACAGGCAGTCGTCGAGTCTCGGTCCACCCCTACCAAATTTTAAGGGATATTTTGTCATTCAATTTGACAAGAAATTCGAAAGCTGGGGCACCTGGGAAAACGACGTTGTAAAAAAGGATAGCACGGCACAATTAGCCAATGCCTGCGGCGCCTGGGTAACTTTTAGCAAAGGAACTTTGAGTGTTGAAGCGCACGTTGGGACTTCGTTTATTAGTCTTGAACAAGCGCAGGAGAACCTTAACAAAGAAATCGGGACTTCGAATTTTGAACAGGTAAAGGAAGAAACTCAAAAAAAATGGAACGAATATTTAAGCCGCATTGAAATTGAGGGCTCCAATAAAAATGCACGGCACATTTTTTACTCGGCCATGTATCATGCATTGCTTTTTCCGAGACAGTTTTCGGAGTATGGAAGATACTATAGTGCGTTTGATGATAAAATACATAATGGGATTAGTTACAACGATTATTCATTGTGGGATACTTACCGGGCCTTACACCCGCTTTTAATTTTTATTGCACCCGAGCATGTAGCCGGTATGGTAAACTCGTTAACGCAGATGTATGTTGAAGGAGGTTACATGCCTAAATGGCCTAACCCAACATACACCAGTATTATGATTGCTACCCATGCCGATGCCGTGGTTGCCGATGCCATTATAAAAGGTGTAAAGGGAATTGATTTGCAAAGAGCGTACGATGCCTGCATGAAGGATGCCATGGTGCCACCGGTTGGCGATAGCCTTAAACGATGGGCAGACAGGGCACCCTGGAGTGGTTATGAGGCCCGTGCGGGCTTAAGCTGGTACAAAAAACTGGGCTATGTACCGGTTGATAAAACAAACGAATCGGTAGCCAATACGCTGGAAGGTGCTTTTGATGATTTTTGCGTGGCACAGGTAGCCAAAGCTGCAGGCAAGATGGATGATTACAATTTATTGATGAAAAGAAGTAACAACTACACCAACGTTTACAATAAAGCCACCGGTTTTATGGCGCCCAGAAACGCTGATGGTAGCTGGGGCAAAAACCCTGGTGACGGATTTACCGAGGGCAGCAAATGGACTTACCTATTCGCGGTTCAACATGACGTGCAAGGGCTTATTAACTTAATGGGTAAAGATCTTTTCATAAAAAGGCTGAATCAGAATTTCAGGGGCGGACGATATATACATGGGAATGAACCGGGCCATCATTATTGCTTTTTATACGATTATGCCGGCATGGCATGGAGAACACAATGGTTGGTGGCTTATTACCGCGCCATTAAATACCGCAACAATCCCGACGGTATGGATGGCGATGATGATTGCGGGCAAATGTCGGCGTGGTATATTTTTAGTTGTTTAGGATTTTACCCGGTTACACCCGGTAGTGATGAGTATGCTATTGGCACACCTAAGTTTCCCAAAACAACACTTTATTTTGACCCTGAGCACCGGGAAAAGAAATTTGAGATTATTGCCCACAACGTTTCTCCGCTTAACTTATACATTCAATCTGCTACTTTAAACGGAAAGAAATTAGTGAAACCGTTTTTAAATCATGCTGATATTATTGGTGGCGGACAGCTTGTATTTGAAATGGGGCCTAAACCAAAGAAAGATTGGTAGCGCTCAACTCATTTTTCAAATTGAGATGAAATGCTTTCTATCTGTTCAATAAGGTCGTTAATTTTTTTCTCTTGCTTTTTAATTGTTTTGGGCCTGATGTAGAACCAGGCAAAGGCAATCCATAACAGCGTCAACACATATGCTTTTAAACCGAACGAATGATTGCGTGCATAAAACTCGTACAGGTATAATATAAAGCCAAGCGTTAACGCCAGGAAATAAACCGCAATGCCTTTGGTTTGAAAAAACCTTTGTTTGTTGCGATAAGCAATAAGTTGGTTTAAATAATCCTGGTTACTTACCGAATTATCCGCTTTGTTCAAAATCAGCATAAGCATTTGCGAGTTGAGCACCATTGCACCAATAATGGAAATAATAATGCAAACAATACCAACCTTAGTGGTAACAAATTGAAAGTCCGCCACCAATCCGATATAGGCTATAAAAAGGACTGTTGCGCCCAGCGTAATCAGGGCCATTACGTTTTTCGTTATCATTTGTTTACGGTTTTTATTTGCGGCTTTAATAATGCTATCCACATCAGGCGTTTTAACATCAGGCTGATTTTGCCACAGGTTTTGAATGTCATTGAAGTTGCTCATAACTCTTAAATTTTTCGGTTAGCTTTTCTTTAATACGATGAATTTTTACGCGCACATTGCCATCGCTCATACCCACGATGTCTGCAATTTCGGCTTGCGGAAGGTCTTCAAGTACCAGTGAAATAATAATACGTTCAGTTTCTTCCAATTCAGAAATGCAGCGGTACAAAAAATCAATTCTGTCATCTCTTTTTATTTCTATTTTCTCTTCCACCTGAACCGGCATCACGGTTTTTTCAAAACGTTTTTCCCTTTCTAATTGGCGCAAGCAGTTGTTAGTGGCAATTCTGAAAATCCAGGTATTAATTGAAGACTCATTTCGGAATTTGGACAGGTTTTGCCAAACCGAGATAAAGGTTTCCTGCACCAGGTCTTTCGCCCAATCGCTGTTGTTTACGTAGCCCATGCAAAGTCTGTAAACCTTTGGGCTGAATGTTTGATATATTTCTTCAAACTGCATGAACGTCTATTGAATGAAGTTTTTAAGTTGCTCAAAATACCAGGCCTTATCGTCATACATAATAAAGTGCAGGCCCTTATCGGCATAGTGAAGTTGCGCACCTTTCAGGTTTTTATATTGGTCTTCAACCGAACTTTGCAAGGCTTTAAAACTTGGCTCCAACATAACAAGTGTAGGGCATTTTACCGATTTGATTTTACTCCTTAAATCAGTATTAAGCAACTGGCAATATATTAGGGCCATTGTACTACGGTCAGAATGCATACTCCATTGTACCACCGATTCGAGTTTGCCGGTATCACTAAGCATAAATGCCATACCTACTTTTTGCATTTGATAAAACGATTTATCGTCCATGGCGGAAAAGCCACTTACAAATTGACCACAATCCGGGTTTTGCTTCGTTTCAAATGTTGGGTTTGCAATAGCAGGCAAGCAAGGTAAGGCATCAACAACAACAATTTTAGAAACCAATTGCGGGTAGTCAGCTGCCAGCCATTGCGCCATTACCCCACCTAAACTGTGACCGATAATGACCGGGCGATCTATTTTGTTTTCTCGAATAAACAGAGCAATTTGTTCAACCCAGTTTTTAATATCCGGATTTCCTTTTGGGGCCACTCTTGCAAAACCCGCCATATTAAATACATAGCATTTATGGTTGGATTTCAGTTGGTCAACCGTTTCGTTCCATACATCGCCAGAGCAGGCGAAGCCTGGAATTAGTATAACTGCATTAGTTCCAGAGCCGACTTCTTTAACTGAAAATGGAAAGTTGTTGAGAGCAGAAGCCGTATTAAACAAGGCTATAAAGGCTATAAAGGCTATAAAAAGGAAGGCCATTTTTTTCATGCTGTATGTTTTAGTTTTCTATTAGATACAGCACATGAATAAATGTTACAGTTTTAGAAAATTATTCTTGCAAACCACATTTTTCTCTCCGGCCCGGCCTAAAAACCTCATTGGCATGCGGCATATTTAACCAGTGCTTTTGCATGTTCAACCTGTTCATCAGTTATATGCATTTCGTTCAGGGTTTTTCGCTTAACATCAAATTGTTCAATTTCCACGGGATGCATCCATTCGCTCACTTCTTTCTCGGTTTTCAATTCATCACCACACTCAGTTGATACTTTTCCAAAGTAAGTTCCATGGCGGAAATACCAATCGGTAAATTCATCGCAACTATATTTCTCGAAAATGGTTTTCATTTCTTTAAGGCTAAAGACTACCAAATTTCTGTAATCCTTTTCCGCAAGAATGAATAATAGTTTATGCTTTGGGGCAGCCCAAAAAGTTCCACCACCAATAACCTTAATATCACCCCGCTTACTAAGGATATATGTTTTACCCGCTTTGCTTTGATGTTTCGAAAAAATAAAATAGTCGGAGAATGGTTGAGTTGGGGGAAATGAAAAGCCCTGGCACGTGGTTTTGTCCGTTGCAACGCTATCTATTAAAACCAGTTGGTTATCTTTATAAATATTGACGGATACAAAACTTTTTCCGCCCACGGCTGCCGATTTGGGTCCGTAAGTAATATAAAACGAGCCGAATTTAACGGGAGGAAATAAATCATTGATTTGCGACTTGGCACCCAAGGTAGAAAGAGCCAACATAAGGCTTACTACAAAATGCATAAGCAGTGGTTTGCCTGTATATTTCATTCGGCAAACGTAAATAAAAAGTAAGCCTTGTCGTTAAATTTAAAGTGATGTCTTTGTCAAGAAAACAGAAGACCTAATATTAAAGACTTTGTACCTCCTGGCGAATGTATTCATGGTAGTCGGTCAGTATCTTTTTCCCCTCTTTTAATATTTTAATCGCAAAGCTGGTGTTTTCTTTACTGATATAGCGGCCGTAGGTCATTTGAGAAAATACTACAGGGGTGAGCGGCGTGCCTTTATGGGTAAAATCTTTTGCGTATTCAGCTTTACTCCATTCGTACCAGTTAGAATAAAGTTCAGCACTTAGTTGTTTGCGAACCGCGTAAAGTTTTCGGTTCAACTGAGATTTAAAATCCTTTTCATTTTGCTCAACTTCATTATCTACATGCTCCTTTCGGCTTTTTGAAGAACTCTTATAGCTATTCTCGTCAACATCATGCCAAAGCATTGATTGCTTTACTTTATAACCGTTCTCATTTAAAAATTCAACCATAAAATCGAACGAAAGTTTCTCGCGAATTGCACGGCTACGCCATGTGCGAATTGAAGATGCAGCGTATTTAATTTTTATTCGCTCGTGGTTCAGTGCACTTAAAAATGCTTCGGTGGTGGTCATGGGGTGGATTAACTTTTAATAAACAAAATACATGGGTGATTAACATACAGATAAACTCAAGTCCGGACTAGCAAAACTTACTTTTTCTTTAAAGCTTGAATTAAAATATTCATTAAACCATTATCCTCACGTTGGGGGAACCTTTCGTAGCTCTCATAGAGATTTGCTAACACAAACAAAGGGCCTCTTTAATTTATCATGCTAAGATAAGCGCTTTTTTTCTACAGCAACAACCTTTTATTGAATAATTTTTAATATTTAATTAAAAGTTGCCGCGAAAGGCAATTTTTAATTAAATATTAAACCAGCTTTTAGTCAAGTAGTGAGTTATGAACACGTACCATAAAATATCAACGTATGAAAGAGTAATGAATCATTAAAACAGTTGCATTAAGATATACCAGCCGCCTCGGTTGCCCTCTCCGAATTTTGCTCAGCAGCCATACGTTTTGCATAGATGCTGTGTTCGCTATAAAACTGGCTATACCACGCGCGCATTTTCATAATGGGGCCATCGCCCTTAACAAGCATAGGTTTAATTGCAAATTTCTTCCGTTCCCAGATATTAACGTCGTCGTGAAACTGCGAAGATGCTTCGCCTAATAAATATTTAATAGCAAGTTTAAAAGTACCCCTGGGGGCATAAACGTAGTCTTCCATTTTTACTTTTAACTCGTCCATGGGCGTAAACGTTTTTATCAATAACATATTGCCCATTTTGGTAGTAAATCTAAATACCAAAAAGCCCGGGCCGTAAAAGGTAACAACCGCGTTTCCCCCCGCATGAGGTATTTCGTTGCCGCTGGATTTCCATACCAAATCGGCCTGGTCGGTAAAAGCAGCCATGTGCTTTGTCTCTCCTTCACCAAACTCAATTTTTACTGTATGCTTTACATTAACAAAACGATTTGCGAATGGAATAGTGAGCAAATTATGCACGAAATTAAAATGCGCGAAATCGGCACCATTTTCGGCGAAATCCTGCAAATGTATACGCAACACTTCGCTGCTTTTCCCGTGATATTTATAGTCCTTTAGTTCAGTTAATTGATTTTCGGTAGTCCAATCCGGGGCTTGGTTTTCGCTATGGTGCCAAACAAGAATAAGTCCCCAGTTTTCTTTTACTACCCACTCTTCGGCAGTTTTATTTGTGGGCAATTTATCGCAATAAGGTATTTTGGTGCATTCACCTTTGGTATTAAATTCCCAACCATGAAACGGGCAAATCAGCTGGTTATTCTTTACCCGGCCATAAGCCAGGTTAGCATTTAAATGGGGACAATATGCATCCATAACCCCTACCTCACCATTCTCACCCCTAAACACTGCCAGCTTCTGCCCAAAGGCATCAACCTCTATTACCTCCCCCTTTTTAACGCTGGCAGAGCTGCACAAGCTAAACCAACCGTTAGGATATGGCGGCGGATAATTTTTACCTCTTATTTTTTCGTAAGGAGGGTCGTACTCAATGGGTTTTCTTTTACGATTTCTGCCAAATACCATCAGGTAAACAACCGTTAGCACTACTGCCACAAAAAGCAGCGTGAACATTAAAATGTAAAGAATCATAATACTACCCCGATTATCAATGAATAAAATGTTGCTGATTAAAAACCAGATAACAGGGAGTAAAATATCCGGTTGGAAAGCAGAAATGCATAACTACGTAAACAAAAGTAAATTTTATTTGGAGAAAACATGTGGCTGTTAAAACAAAAACGCCACTCAATATTGAGTGGCGTTTTTGTTTTAACAGCTGCGTTAATTTCGCTAGATAATTTATGCAGCGCTATATCTTTTATTTACTTCAGCCCAATTGATAAGATTGTAGAAAGAGCCAATATAATCGGGCCTGCGATTTTGATAATTCAAATAGTAGGCATGTTCCCAAACATCTAAACCTAAAACCGGGGTGCCTTTTACTTCGGCAATATCCATTAACGGATTATCCTGGTTTGGAGATGATGCTATAACCAATTTATCGCCGCTTTTAACTAGCCAGGCCCAACCTGAACCGAAACGGGTTGTTGCCGCTTTGGTAAATTCTTCTTTAAACTTATCAAACGAGCCGAATGACGCGTTGATGGCATCAGCAATTGCACCGGTTGGTGCACCGCCTGCATTAGGCGCCATTATTTGCCAGAAAAAGGAATGGTTCCAATGGCCGCCGCCGTTATTGCGTACAGCAGGTGCGAGCTTTGAAATATTAGCCAGTATTTCTTCCAGCGATTTGTTTTCCCATTCGGTACCAGCCACAGCAGCATTAAGGTTAGTAACATAAGCATTGTGGTGCTTGCCATGGTGTATTTCCATAGTACGTGCATCAATATGCGGCTCGAGCGCATTAAAAGCATAAGGTAAATTCGGTAATGTAAATGCCATGATGTTTAATTTTTAGACGTGAATAATAATTGAGTAAGCGAAGTTATAAATTATGTGTTAACGTGTTAATACGCCAAAATGAATACGATTTAAACACCGTTTTCGCGCTTTTGTTTAAAGAAAGAACTTACCAAAACGCTGCACTCATTTTCCATAATGCCATGGGTAACTTCGGTTTTGGGGTGTAGCACAAGGCCTTGCATTAAACCATAGCCCGCTTTGGCATCGGAGGCACCAAACACTAACCTATCAATACGGGCCCATTTTAATGCTGCAGCGCACATAAGGCATGGCTCCAGGGTAACATATAAAGTGCATCCTTCTAAAAACTTGCTGCCCAGGTAATTTGCGGCAGCGGTTATGGCCAGCATTTCAGCGTGAGCAGTAACATCTTTCAACCGCTCGGTTTGGTTATATCCCTTGCCAATAATTTTGTTATTGCAAATTACCAATGCGCCTACCGGCACTTCATCTTCCTCAAAGGCATACTGCGCTTCTTTTAAAGCGAGTTTCATATAGTATTCGTCAGAAAAAAGCATGTATTATTTTATGACCCGAAGATAAGAAGGCTTTGCAGTTACCCTACTAAAATCCCATATCGTCACCCGAGTTACCATTGTCTTTATCTTTCTTAGGTTTCTTGCGGAATACAGATGCATCCATTTTGCCAAATTTGAAACTTACTCCCAAACGGGCGTAACGCTGATCGCGGCGGCGCGTTTGGGTTTGTATATAAGTTGGGGTATCGTAGTAGGTTCCGTAAACTCTGCTATTCAACACATCGCTTACCGATAGGTTAAGCGTTATCAAACCCAGGTCTTTACTAACTGAGCAGTCGAAATAATATACCGGTAAAGTATTGCCTTGGGCAATTATCCTGGGAGACTCGTACGAGCCGTTAACCTGGCCCGTAAAGCCCATAGGGAATTTATAGCTAATGATTCCCTTTACAACATAACTTAACCCGTGATTATCGACTTCCTGTCCTGCAACGTTTGTTTGTATCAGAGTATAGAAAACGTTACCATCGGCAGTAATATCAAGCCCTTTAACCGGCGAAATTTTAAAAGTATTTTCCCACCCACCTCTAAAATTGCTTTTAGCATTTATAAAACTGCTGACGAGGGTTTGCCCGGTCGGGTCTGAAGGATCGACCTGAGTGTATTGAGTAATGTCGTCTTGATTATAGCTGCCATAAAGCGAGCTGAGCCAGGTAAGTTTAGGGATGGTTAAATCGTAGTTTATCTCTGCCTTGTTTTGCAATTCGGGCCGTAGGTCGGGGTTACCAATTTGGTAATCGTATTTATCGCTGGCAAAAACGAACGGGCTAATTTGCCTGAAATTAGGGCGTTGAATTTTACGGGTAATATTAAATTGAATTTCGTGTTTATCACCAATTTTTTGCGACATCATAATGCTTGGAAAAAAGCAATCGAGGATACTGCTAATGGAAGAATGAACCGATGGATAAGCATATGAAAAACTACTGTCGTTTTTGGACAACAGCACACCGTTAAAATACGTTTGTTCGAATCGCAGGCCCAATTGATATGAAAAGCCTTTAATGGTATGGCTAAATGTTACGTACGCCGCGTTAACTATATTATCAGTACGATAGTTATTAGACAAAAACGAATTTACAACCGGTGCGTAACTACTATCAAAATCGGTAACGGCGAGATTGGAAAACTGGCGCTGGAAATTGCTCCTAAATCCAAACTCCAGTTTCATGTTACTGTTAATGGGGTCTTCAAAATCCCATTGTGCAGTTATCATGTTTGAGTGCGAACCGCCGTTTTGAGTTTCGGATTGAAAATTGGAAATGTTATCGAATGGAATTGGAATTCCGTTTGGCTGAAAGGTGCTGAAATTATAGACGTTACTTGTACCGCCGTGGGCATGATTAAAATTAAAATCGAGGGTCCATTGCTTATCAGGCTTGGTATACGTATGAACAAAGCTTAGATCAGTAGTAAAATTGCGGAAGTTGACACTTTGGTCGCTTATGCGGTTGCCGTTTAATATGTGATTTCTGACCGAGTCGCCGTTGTAATATGTTTGGTTATCATTGGTAGTGAAATTGCCGAAGGTTCCGCTTTGGGTAATTGACAGCGTGTTATGATTATTAATGTAACCATCAAAACCGACACGGGCCGTTTGAAATATACGGCTGTTTACCAGCTGGTCGTCCTGATGGAAGTAACTCCTTGCGTGCTCGGCGTTACCTGGAATACTATCTAAACTTTTGCGGTCGGTATAGCCACTAGTGCGATTGGTGGCACCGTTAACATTATAGTTAAGCATGAATCCGAATTTCTTTTCGCGCACATTAAAAAGAGCCATGCCATTGTATTGGTCGTTAGTACCAACAGCCGCGCTAATCATACCGTTATAACCGGGTTGACGATTTTTTTTAAGGACTACATTAATAATACCACCAGCAGCATCGGCTTCAAATTTAGCTGAGGGGTTGGTAATTACTTCTACCCTGTCAATCTGGTCGGCGGGTATTTGGTCCATGGTCAGTGTGGTTGGTTTACCATCCACATAAATAATGGGTGTGCTATTGCGCAGCGTTACATTTCCATCGGCATCGGTTGAAACACCGGGTATATTTTTCATTACATCAATACCGGTACCACCACGTGCTGATAGGTCTTTTTCAACGTTAAAAACTTTACGGTCGGGTTTTAATTCTATAGTTGATTTTTCGGCTGTTACCGTTACCGTATTTAGTGTTTTTTCATCCTGAGAAAGAGCAATATTACCAAGGTCCTGCTCAAGTGTTTTAGGCAAAATCATTACATCCTGCTGTAAGGTTGCATAACCCAAAAAACTGACCTTTAATTTGAATTTTCCGAAGGGAAGATTGTCTAATGAAAAATCGCCATTGCTTTCGGTTAATTGGCCTGTTATTAACGAATCATCTTTTGCCCGGAATAAAGCTACCGAAGCAAATTCAACTCCCTTTTTACTCTTGGCGTCAACTATTTTTCCAAACACGTGGCCAATACTGGGGCGCGGCTGCCCCTGGCTCATACCCTGAAAGGAACCTTTGCCGCCACTGTTACTTCCGCCAGAACCATAACCACCGTTGCCACCATTGCCAGAACCTGGGCCAAACTGCGCGTGCACGGGCAAAACCGCTAAAGCGATAAATAAAAACAAGGAAACAAAAACAGCAAGCACTTTTTTCATAAATAGAAATTTACATAATACCCCACAGGCTCGTACCACGTTTAAAGGCGGTTTTAATTTTGAACCTGCAAAAGTAGAATTCGGGGTTTAAACCAAAACTTAATTATCTTTTTTTACCAAAAAGATAATTCACCTAATTGCTTGTTATAAAGGCATTTAGATAAACAAAAAACGAATGGCCTTTAAAATTGTTGTATGCCATCGGCAGATAGCCTGTTTATGACGGGCAGTGCCCATAATGCCACGATGATTGAGATTAGCGGTTAACCCTTATTGAGCAGAAACGAATTGTTTGAGGAACCTTACATCGTTCTCTAAAAACAACCGCAGGTCGTTAACCTGGTATTTGAGCATGGTTATACGCTCAATACCCATACCAAAGGCAAAGCCTGAATATTTTTTAGGGTCGAGTTTGCAGTTTTCAAGAACGGCGGGATCAACCATACCGCAGCCACCAATTTCGACCCAACCACTGTATTTACACACAGGGCAGCCTTTTTGATTACATACGAAGCACGTTACATCTACCTCAGCACTTGGCTCGGTGAATGGGAAAAATGATGGCCGGAAACGGATTTCAACATTGCGGCCAAACATTTCCTGGGCGAAGTAAAGCATGGTTTGTTTAAGGTCGGCAAACGACACATTCTCGTCAATATACAAACCCTCAACCTGGTGAAAGGTGCAATGCGCACGCGCAGTAATAGTTTCATTACGATAAACACGGCCCGGAAACACATAACGCATAGGTGGTTTTTGCCCTTCCATAACCCGAATTTGTACACTTGAGGTATGGGTACGTAGCATCCAGTTTTTATCTTCCGATAAAAAGAAAGTATCCTGCATATCGCGCGCGGGGTGGTCTGCCGGTAAATTAAGGGCACTAAAGTTGTGCCAGTCATCTTCAATCTCCGGGCCTTCGGCTACTACAAAACCAATACGGCTGAAAATATCAATCATCTTGTTTTTGATGATTGAAAGCGGGTGACGGGTGCCCAGCGGCACATCAAAACCCGGTGCTGTTAAATCTGGAATCTCTTTATTGACGTTTTTAGATTGCCCCAATGATTGGGTAAGCTCATCGAACTTTGATTGAGCGGCATCCTTCAATGCATTCATCAACTGACCGTATTCCTTCTTCTTTTCGTTGGGTAGTTTGCCCATGGCGCCAAACAAATCCTTTAGAATACTTTTAGTGCCTAAGTATTTAATACGGAATTGCTCTATCTCCTCGTTCGTTGTTGGAGCCGAGGCTTTAATCTCTTCTAAAACGGCATTGGCTTGTTCAAAAATTTCCTCCATAGCACAAAAATAGAAATCTGCGGGTTAGTTGAAAGTGCTGTTTGCTAAAAGGCGGAGGCTGACCAGAATTCCAAACTCCTTAAACTTTCGAGGGACTGCGAATCGCCAATTGATGAAGAACAGCCTCCTTCAGGGTTTTATAATCACCAATGGGAACTATGGTTAGATTATTGCCGGGTACAAGTCCACAGGCTGTTGTAGTAATTACCGACAAACCTGCCGCTACTGCTTTTAGTAAGATCCTTGGTTGATGCTCAACGTACGTTGGGTAAACTACCAAGCCAATTTCCTCAAATGGATTGGCACCTGTCATTTCAATATTCACATCCTTCCAAAAATTGAGGTCTTCTTCCGCCTTGCCCAATACAACAATGGACAGGTTTAGTTCTTTGGCGAGCTTCTTTATTTCGTAGGCGCCTTTTCTTCCCAATGCAGAGGCCGGGAAAAGTATTTTGTTTCCATGAGTTTCAGTCTTCGTTACTTCTGCCGGTAACTGCCAATTCAATCTGATGGATTTATTGTTGAAGATGTCTGCAATTTCGTGGTGCGGGGTTATAATGGAGCGCGATTTTGTAAGGGCGGTGTTTTCTAAATCAACCAAACTTTCAGGGGCACGGAAATCGTTGAGGGTTTTGCTTTCAGGGTGGTTGGCATGAGCAAGATCGAGGCGTTGATGGAGTTTTTCAATAGGCAAACGGTTCATTAAAACGTCAAAAGTTCTACCGCCTAAGGCGCCACTCGCCCAAATGAACGGCAGTAAGTTTTGCGAGACAACAACATGTGTGCTTTCGATTGGAATGTATTGTGCGGCAGCATCTGCCACGTTTTTATCGAAGCCCAACATCAATGAAAAAATATTGCTTTTGGATTTTGAAAGCAAGCGGAGCCTTACGGCTCTTTGTAGACTTGCCAGAGTTAACGCCTTAATGTTTTCGGGATTGTCCAGATTCCAGTTGAAGCGGTTGGTTTTGAGAAAGCTTGTTTTGGTCATTGGAACAATGAAGAAATCTTTATCGGTTGCAACGGATTTTATGTAATCCTCATACTCAATCCATCTTTCATCCAGAATGAAAGTAGCAATGGCTTTTTCCTGCTTCGCGTTAGTTCTATCGGGGTGCTTAAAGCACGCAAAATTACCGCACGAATAGCAGTCGTTTAATTTTGAAGACTGAAGAAGAGTGTTGGAAGCATTAACCGGTAAAGTTGCTTTTTCGGCACTCTTAAATTTAACGATTAGTTTATCGAAAGACAATTCTGCTTCGATGCGAAAAGCATGAGTGGATTTAAAACGTAAATCAACGTAGTTCCATTTTACAGTGGCGTCCCTGTCCTTTTCTGCCAATGAGCCCTTAATTACTTTGGTGTGCTTGTGCCTTTCAATAATTTCAAAGTTTGCCTTTAATGCAGCATCGTACAAGGCATTGGATAATTGACATAGGCCACCTGCGACGGTGGGGATGATGCAGCCCTCCCTAATTTCCCTACCAACAACATAACCCTTGCCCAAATTGGGGTTGCCTACATGTTTCCAAAAGCTGAAAGTTTGGTTAGCAGGAACTTCAATTCCGTTTAGGCGTTTAACAGCAATGCGCAGGTTTTCGATTTTGCCTGCAGTTAAAATCCAGTTTTGAGCGTTGTCGTCTTTGTTCCATAAACCGCTTTCAGAAAAAGAAATAACCTGCTGGCCTTTAAGTTGACCTTTGTTGGAAAATTGAGAAATTCGGGAAACCGAGTTTTGAAGTTGGCGCTTAACAATGAGAATAAATGACTTTAAGTGAAATTTGGTTTCAGCTACTAAGTTATGTTTGTTAAGGAGGGTTTGCATATTACTGCCGCAGAAAGGTAACGTAAAAAAGCAATAATTATTTCTGCTTATTCAATTAATAATGGCTGAGGCACGGAACCCGAAAAATTACTTTCAATTAAGCTAATATTGCTGCTATGCTACTCTCAGCCTTTACCTTTGCCCGCAATACTGATAAGCTTTACTTTCCTATTAAAGAGGCCATTTGTTCGGTGCTTCCCATTGCGGATGAAGTAATTGTGGCTTTGGGGGAAGGCGATGCAGACGATAAAACCGAGGCGATTATTAATAGCATAGGCGACCCCAAAATCAAAGTATTTAAGCGCACCTGGGACCCGGCTTTATTTGCAAATAGCGAGATTTTTGCGCACGAAACCACTTTTGCTTTAAACCAATGCAAAGCAACCTGGTGCATTTATTTGCAGGCCGATGAAGTGCTACACGAGGATGATTTGAATGCGATTGCTGAAGCCTGCAAAAAATATGAACATGATTTGGCGGTAGATGGTCTACTATTTAGCTACGTCCACTTTTGGGGCGATTATGAGCACCTGGTTGAAACACACGGGTTGCACAGAAATGAGATTAGAGTTGTTAGAAATGGAATAGGAGTTTACTCGTACAAAGATGCGCTATCATTTAGAAAGGGGAATAATGAAAAATTGAAGGTTGTTAAAATACCTGCTCGTATTTTTCATTACGGTTATATGCGGCCACCCGAGTTGATGGGGGCCAAAAGCAAGGTTCATCACGCATTGCACCAAGGGAAAGACTTATCGGTTAATGAAATTGAAAAGCCAGGTTTTGATTGGGGGCCACTCGGTGGGCTTGAAAAATTTAAGGGTACCCACCCCAAAGTAATGGCCGATTGGATTAACAAGTTTAATTGGGCTACCAGTTTAAATTATAATAAACCGCGTTTGTATGAACGAAGCCCGCACAGGCACCTGCAACCTAAATACAGGTTATTGACATGGTTAGAAAAGAACCTGAATAACAACCGAGAGATATTCGGATTTAAGAATTACAAGTTGGTGAAACGCTGAAATATTTATCTCCTTGAGTAATTCGGCGATTCTTTAGTAATCATCACATCGTGGGGGTGACTTTCCTGCATGCCGGCGTTGGTGATACGTACAAATTTGGCTTGCTGCAAAGCTTTGATGTTTTTAGCGCCGCAATAACCCATGCCCGCGCGTAAACCGCCCGTGTATTGGTACATCACTTCGGATAAAGTGCCTTTTACCGGAACACGGCCAACTATACCTTCTGGTACCAGTTTCTTGATATCGTCTTCCACATCCTGAAAATACCGGTCTTTACTGCCTTCCTTCATGGCTTCAACACTACCCATACCGCGATATGATTTGAATTTGCGGCCTTCGTAAATAATAGTTTCACCAGGGCTTTCGTCTGAGCCGGCAAAAATGCTTCCGGCCATTACGGTATCTGCACCTGCGGCCAGGGCTTTTACTATATCGCCGGTATAACGAATACCACCATCGGCTATAATAGGCACACCGGCTTTTTTGCCTGCAAGTGATGCGCCATAAATGGCAGATAACTGCGGAACACCTACTCCTGCAACAATGCGGGTGGTGCAAATTGAACCCGGGCCAACGCCCACTTTAACGGCATCAACACCGGCGTCAATTAAGGCCTTCGCTCCTTCTTCAGTGGCTACGTTTCCGCCAACTATATCTAATGTTTTGTATGCTTGTTTAGCCTTTTTAACTGCTTGTAATACTCCTTTTGAATGGCCGTGTGCTGTGTCAATACAAACCACATCTACACCCACAGCTACCAGCGCATCAATTCTATCGTGCATATCGGCAGTAACACCAACTGCAGCGCCGCAAAGCAAGCGGCCAAATTTATCTTTGGTTGAGTTTGGATGGCTTTTTACTTTCTGAATATCTTTAAATGTAATTAGGCCTACCAGCTTGCCATTGTTATCGGTTACAGGTAATTTTTCAATTTTATACTTCTCTAATATTTTTTCGGCCTGCTTAAGGTCGGTGCCTTTAGGGGCGGTGCGCAGGTTTTCTTTGGTCATTATTTCACTCACTTTGCGTTTGGCATTGCGCTCAAACCTAAGGTCGCGGTTGGTAAGGATACCCACTAGCCTGCCCTGATTATCTACTATTGGAATACCGCCTATTCTGTTCTCGGTCATAATACGATGAGCCTCGGCAACGGTAGCATCAACCAGCAAGGTAATGGGGTCGATAATAAGGCCCGAATCGGAGCGTTTAACTTTGCGTACCATTTCGGCCTGCCTTTCAATGCTCATGTTTTTGTGCAATATGCCAATGCCACCCTCGCGGGCAATGGCAATAGCCAAAGCTGATTCGGTTACGGTGTCCATAGCTGCTGAAATGAGCGGGACATTAACCCTGATGTTACGTGTAAAATTTGAGCTGATATCTACTTCGCGGGGAAGGACCTCGCTGTAAGCGGGGACTAATAATACATCATCAAATGTGATTCCTTCTGTAGAAAACTTGTCTGCGGTATTTTTGATTGCCATGTGCAAACCTAAAGGAATTTATCGGAAAATTAAAAGGGCAAAGTTTTATTATTTGAAAGTGGCTGCTGTTTATCATCTATAAAGGCGGTTGCTTTCCCTATATTCACCGCGCAAAAATTTGAATTTCATGAAGACACTTGTTCGCTTTTTTATTGGCATTATTATAGTAGCTGCTATTATTCCCTTGTCCATTGTTTTTTTGAGGCCAAACCTGATTATTAGTAAAACAGAAGCTAAGAAGGAGCTGGCTTTGCCATCGTCGCATTTTGTTAACTGGCGGGGAGCGGAATTGCATTATACCGATGAAGGAAGCGGTTACCCCGTGTTGATGATACATGGGTTTGGCGGCTCGGTGAGGAATTTTAGCAAAATGACCGACAACCTAAAGGGCCAGTTTAGGGTAATACGCATTGACCTTCCGGGATTTGGATTGAGTGACTTTCCTGATATGGGTGCTAAGCCGGATTATATACAAATGTATAGGGACTATTTGACGTTTATGTTTGATACCCTCCATCTGGATTCGGTATATGTAATGGGGAACAGTATGGGTGGTGGTATTGCCTGGATTGCAGCCGCAGACCACCCGAATAATGTAAAAAAGCTAGTGCTATTGAATAGCGCCGGTTATGATGTGCAGAATGTATCGGGGAAGTTGACAATGTTTAAATACAAGAGCGTTGGCCATGTATTTGACCGGGGTATGCCAGAGTTTATGAGCAAGGGCGGACTTGAAAAGTGTTATGCAGATAAAAGTAAAGTAGACCAGAGCGTATGGCAAATGAATAATCATTTTACCAACCGCGAAGGAAATATTCAAAATATGCTATCGCTGGCCAGGGCTCAGCAATTTCCGGATTCAAGCATTATTGCCAAAGTGCAATGCCCTACTTTAATTGTTTGGGGTAAGGAAGATGCGATTATACCTGTAGCGCATGCCGAGAAATTTCACAGGGATATTAAAAACAGCCGCGTAATTATTTACGACCCCTGCGGACATGTGCCTATGATGGAAAGGAGTGAGGATCTGACCCGGGATTTTCTTCAGTTTGTGAAGGAGTAATTATCTCTTCCGTAGTTTCGACAGGTGGCTTTTTAAAGAATTGCTTCTGAAAAATAATTATCAGCATTACGCCAATAAATATTGCCGCATCGGAGATATTGAAGATGGCATTGAAAAATTCGAAATACTGGCCGCCCCAAACAGGAATCCAATTGGGCAAAATACCATGATATAAGGGGAACCTGAGCATATCAACTACATCGCCCTGCATAAAGGCAGCGTAACCACCGCCTTTAGGTAAAAACTCGGATACTCGCCCAAAGCTATCAGAAAACAAAAGGCCGTAAAATGCGCCATCAATCAAATTGCCAATAGCGCCTGCTAAAATAATGCAGCTGGCAGTAATAAAACCCCAATGCGCTTTTTTATCGAACAGGCCTTTGATGTATATTATACCAGCTATTACCGCAATTAATCTAAACAAGCGCAACATAATTTTACCCCAGCGGCTGGGTAATTCCATACTAAATGCCATGCCACTATTTTCTACAAAGTGAATTTTAAACCAATGGGTTATTGCAATCTGATCTTCGAGCATCATGTGCGTTTTAACCCAGATTTTAAGGCCCTGGTCTAACAACAACACCCCTAATACTATTAATATAGCTTTATACGGCTTCAAGTATTTAATTTAGGGCGCAAACGTAATAGAAAAGGGTTAGATTTTACAGGCAGATTTTAGAGCCAAGAATCAAGATGTAAGACAAGGCGGACGGTAATTTCAGATATTGGGGTCCATAGCTCCAGCAAAGATGTATGCCCTTTGGCTGTTATATTCAACAGCCACATCAGGCTCACGATATCGAACCTCAGTTACCTTAAAGCCGGATTGTGATAATGCCGCCGTTACTGTTTCGGGTTTGAAAAAATAGAAATTACATGGTTTGCCTGAATCCCAAAAGTCTTCAACGCGATTCAAAATATCATCGCCGATATGAAAAGACAAAAGCAATTTGCCCGAAGGTTTTAATAAGCTTTTTAGTTTTTTAAATAGCGTAATAAGCTGCTGAGAGGGGAAATTAACGATAAAGTAGAGGCCGATTATACCATCGTAAGCTTTGGTTTCATCCAATTGAAGGACATCGGCGCATTGGAAGGAAATGGCGGGATTTATAGCTGAAGCGACTTCAATCATTTTAGGAGACAAGTCAACACCCGTTGTATTGCGATGCAGGTTATTTTTAAGATATCGCGCCACCTGGCCGGGGCCGCAACCCATATCGCAGATAAGGCCACTTGAAGGAATGTTTTTTACAAAATCCTGAATGAAATTCTGCACCAAGGGCTTCATCAAAATTTCGTCCTGGTATTTTTCGGCATAGGTGTTGGAAACTGCATCGTAGGCGGATGCTACTTCAGTTTTTGTGGCAATACAATCGGGGCAGATGGAATTATTACCAGAACTATCCTGTTCGTATGTGTGGCCGCATAAAGAGCATGATTTAAGATTGGGCATACTGGCTATTTATTAATTAATTTGACCTTTAAAATTGCGAGTACCTGCTTAGAACAAACTAAAACGAATTTATGCGTAAAGAATTTAACCTGCTGTTTTTATTAGTTATTTCAACAATTATTTGCTCAGCGCAAAAATACACCAACCTGGCCCCTGCCCCACCGATGGGTTGGAATAGCTGGAACTTTTTTAATTGCAACATTAACGAGGAAAAAATAAAGCACATGGCCGATGCCATGGCCAGTAATGGCATGAAAGAAGCAGGCTATCAATATATAGTGATTGACGATTGCTGGCAGGTATCGCGCGATAAAGATGGTTATGTGATTGCCGATCCCAATAAATTCCCTTCAGGCATAAAGGCGTTGGCCGATTATATTCATTCGAAAGGGTTGAAGTTTGGTATTTACTCGTGCGCTGGTAGGTTGACCTGCCAAAAACGACCAGGTGGTGCCGGTTATGAGGATAAAGACGCACAACGCTATGCCGAGTGGGGCGTGGATTATTTGAAGTATGACTGGTGCAATAGCGAGGGAATGACTTCGACGGTGCAATATTCGAGAATGCGTGATGCACTTTATAAGGCCAAACGGCCAATTATATTTAGCCTGTGCGAGTGGGGAAGCACCAAACCCTGGTTATGGGCAGATACAGTAGGCCAACTTTGGAGAACAACCGGTGATATACAAGATAGATTTGCTACCGGGCACGGTGTTTTGAAAATTTTTGATGAGCAAAGCAAAATTCGCCAATACAACAAACCGAACGCATGGAATGACCCCGATATGCTTGAGGTGGGAAACATGGGATTGAGTTATGTTGAATCAAGAACGCATTTTACGCTGTGGTGTATGATGGCGGCGCCGCTTATTGCGGGGAACAACCTTCATACCATGAAACCGGATATTCTGCAAATACTGACGAATAAAAATGCCATTGCAGTTGACCAGGATAAGCTGGGCATACCTTGCTTTTTATGGACTAAGGCCAATGGTATTGAAGCATGGATGAAACCACTGGCCGATGGCAGTTATGCTGTATGTTTTTTGAACAGAGGTATGAGCGCAGCTTCGCTCGATTTTGATTTGAAGCAAATTGCCAACGACCCTGATTTCAAAAAGTCATATTCGATTGATGGTGGTTACGCCGTATTTGATGTTTGGAATAACAAGGAGCTTGGTACTACTCAAAAAAACATAACTGCCAGCATTAAAGGACACGATGTTTTGTTCGTATTGCTTAAGAAGAAATAAAAAAGGGGGCGCTTAGTAATTAAGCGCCCCCTTTTTTTGCATTGTTCAATTAGCGAACAAACACTTTGCTTACAGAACTTTGAGATTCGTTACTTACCCTTACAAAATAAATACCACTGCTAAATGCTGAGGCATTGATTGATAAGGTTTGGCTGGTCATTACCGAACGGTTTATTATGTTACCGGTTACATCGTATACTTCAATATTTAGCTTTTCGCTTTGCGTGTTGCGGGATACGATATTGATAAGTGAAGAGTTGATACAATAAACATAGGCCAGCTCTTCATTTACCGAAACTATGCCTGTATTAGGCGTTCCTTCAACAACAAAATCATCAATGCGGTATGTACCGCTGGGGGCAGTAATGATATGAGCGACCCAGGCAAATTGAACAGAGGCCTTGTTAGCTGCGCCTGCCGGAAGGGCGATGGCGACAGTATTATTATCAATTGACCATGTGCTATTATTAGGATTTTCGGCATAAGGTGCATTGTTCCAGGTGGTGCCACCATCGGCGCTCCAGTAAAAGCCTCGGATGCTACTTCCTGAATCGGAAAAGTGAGTAGTGTTACGTGCTGCCCATACTGCGGTAATGTTGGTATAACCGGTGGTTGAAATGGTGCGTGAATACAACGTATCGTAACCCGCAGGAGATGTTTGGTTAGCTATTCCTACATTATTTAATCCGCTGGCGCCCGTGTAACCTGTTGAACTATTGGTTGAATCAATTGTCCATGAGCCGTTGCTGGTTGACCAGCCGGTTGGCAGCGCATAAGCGGCATCAAAATTTTGGTCGTTAATTAAGGTTTGGGCAGAAACAGAGCTGCTCAAAGCATTCAACAGTATAAAGCTTACAAGTGCTGCAAAAGCAAAAGATTGTATAGATTTTTTCATGAAGTATATTTTGTGCGAGTTTAGGAGGAGAAAGCCGAAAGGATGTTATAGAAACATTAATTTAAAATTAAGTGATTGGGGTGCCCTCACTCCATCGCTTCGCCGGGCACCGTTTCCATAACAAGCGAAAGAGAGGGAAAGACAATTTTCAGCTTCTAATTACCGTTTATTACATCAAACCCGCCGTTTGTTACGTGTGGCTAGGGTTCGGGCTGTTACAACCGCACTTTTGTTTAAAATTAAAACACATGAAAGCCATAGCAGCCACCTTAGTAACCTTAATGATTGTAAATTTTGCCAGCGCTAAAACCTATATCCTTGAATCGGGTAAGTGGACAGATGCAAAAGTTTGGAATAATCAATACCCCGGTACTACAATACATGCGGATGATGTGGTTATCATCAGAGGCCAGGTGGTTTTAACTACCCCTATTGTTATTGAAGGAACACTGGAAGTTGAAAAAGGAGCCTATATGGTTGGTATGCAAACTTTATTGATTTCTAAATCGGGTATGTTTATTAATAACGGCAATACAGTAATGAAGGGAATTGTAAACGAAGGCACCATTAATAACAACCTTATTATGGAAGCAAAAGCCGATGCAGATAATTTGGGCATTATTGATAATAACAACTTAATATCTGCCAGCCATAATTTTAATAACCTGCGTGGTACTGCAGGTGGCAAAGGTGGATTGTACATCGCTGATAACAAGATAAACGGTTCGCCGGAAGCAACGTTTGGCAACGAGGTTCGTTTTTTGGTGGGTAATGAGACCGAAATTGCGCTAAATACAGAAAAGCGCTAAGATGAAGTAGGAGGCTTGAATGCATTGTGCTATAGGATATAATAAAAGAAGGGCCTTCAATCGAAGGCCCTTCTTTTATTGAGACTAGTTTGAAATTTAGATTATCTGCGTCCACCACCACCGTGGCCGCCACTGCTATGTCCGCCACCGCCGCCGCCATGAGGTGCGCTTACTGCATGGCCACCTGCGTTATAACGCTGACCACCGGGGGTACTCATAGAATGATAAGCAGGCCTTCCGTTGTTTGCATTATGAAACTGACCTCTGTCATTACCAGCAGCCTCATGGTGCGTAACCTGTTCTCTTGTACGGTCCGTATGATTTTCATGTATGGTCGATATTTCATGTGCTTCCGGACGGTAATGAACGCCGTTTGGCCCGTTAAAGCTTGCGTGATTTCTTTCACCAAAGTGAGCGTCTTCCCTGTATACATTATGCATGCCTCCACCTACGTGCCATACAGCAGCATTGTAACGGAAATGACCGCCTTCCCAACGACCACCGTAAAAACCGTTACCGAAATAACCAAACCCATAATTAACACCACCGTAATAGCCAATGTGGTCTCCCCAGTAACCGTGGTGCCATCCGTAATAGCCACCGTAGAAACCCCAATAACCAGGTGTCCATAATAAACCTACAGCCGGTGGCATTACCCATACACCAGGAACCCAATAGTACTCCCCGGTTCCCCAAGCCCAATATCCGGGATTCCACAAATAACCATCGCCAGGGCATGGTGGTTGAACATAATCGGGCAGTGCAGGAGGCGCGACATCGGCCTTTATAGTAACAGTGGCTTCATCACCATTGTAATATTGGTCGTCTTGGCTAAAGCCGGATGTAACGGCGAGCATGCAGACAGAAAATAACATCAGTAGTTTTTTCATGATTTTTTGTTTTTGAGTGTGACTGGTTTGTTTTAGAGAAAGTTTAATACGTTAACGTCACAAGTTTTACAAAAGACGTGCCGAAAATGTTTAAAAGTTCACAACAAATAATGGCACCCCTTCTTGTAGGCTGATTATTAGGACAATACATATGTATGGCTTTTGTGGCTATATGTAAAGGTCATTACAATATTGCTTAAGCGACAAATTTTAATTTTTTGTGTAATTCGAATTGCTGCGCGCTATTATTATAAGCAGTGCGAAGGGTTTCGAACAACAAGTGCAGTGAACGGGCATCGTTTTTTATCGACTGATATATTTTAGTGTGGAATTTATACCGATTGAGGCCGACACCTGCAAATTTCAATTCGGGGTCAATAATTACTTCGCCATCATAATCAATAACGATGTTATGGACGGCTAATGATTTTTTACCAGTATCAACTAATTGGCGAAGGCTGAGAAGCGAAGGATTATAAAAGAGGTTCATTGTTTTATGTTTTAGTATTAGTAATTCAATTTTTCCGACAGAACAAAAATGCGCAGACTGATGCCAGCATGCGTTACATAACTTTTGCTAAGAATTGCATAATTCACATATCCTTCGAAACTCTCAGTAGTATTCAAATTCACTTTATCGAACGGGATAATACCCGAGATAGCGGTCCGGGAGACAGGGAACTGTGAATAATGTAACTAATACATAAAGTTATACAACGCTAACGGGTTAACTGCAAATTACTTTTGTAACGGGAAAATGAGTTCCCGATAAACAAGGTAAACATGGAAACCAAATTACTACATACTATAGCGGTAATAGCATTGCTATCTTTTCCTAAAATAAATTTCAGTCAGGCGCTTAATAACAACGTCTCAACAAGTTTTGCAATGCTTTCGTTGGACGAAAAAATTTGCGCCGCGGGAATTTCGCAACCCGATGATAACGGAACGACTAGTAGTTGCATCCGTGCCGATTTTGATAATCTGGCTCCCAAAAAGAACAACGATAAGACCACAACATTGGTTGAATCGGACTATTGTTTTAAGGACGGACAATGTTATTCGGCATTTATTGATAACCAAAATTTTCCATTAAGAGGTTATAGGCCGGTTACGGCCACACTTATTGCTGAACCTGCCGATATGGATGGCAGCACACCCGCCCGCACCATGATAAGCATTAGTATTGGAGGAAGCAGCGAATCGGCAAATGGTGAAATACTTACCGGAGAGGCTATTGAATTGCAATTAGCTCTTATTGAACCCATTTCGCCCGAATCGGCTATTTGTCATATTACTTTGCATCACCTGACCAAAGCATATGCAATATTGAAAGGCGACGCCAGTAATGTAGAAATTACCGATTTTATTTGGAGCATGGACCGCAAGAGCTTTACACTATCGCTTAACTTTAACTGCACCATGCGCAGTACCGGTTTTCCTAACGATGGCATGAAGGATGTAAATTTGAAAGGGAAATTGGTTAGAGTGCATGTAACCGACCCGAGGGTGGTTACGGCTAGTGAGTAGATGAAATTTGTTCCCGGGTAATTTCCTCTCGAGAAGGATAAAAGTGACAACTCTTAGAGAGTTGTCACTTTTGGTTTAGGGGCAGGTAGCCCTTTTTTATCAATTACCGATATAATACCTCAGGCAAATTGGCGTCATCAGCGCTCAGTAAATTTTGAATGGAAATGAATTTATTCAGTATAAAGGGAGTAGCCTATATTATAAGCGCTGTGTTTTTGGTGTCCGTAATTTCGTATTTGGAATACGATGACTTTAGAATGAGTGGTTTGATGTTTCCGGTTTTGTGGTTAGTGCTTGGAGGCGGTTTTGCATGGATAATATTAAAGCAGAACGTTATTATAGGCGCATTTATGGCGCTCGTTTTTTTATTTATTAGTGCAGTTGTACTGCTTGCAAATTTTATGTGCGCAAACTCTTTAGAGAGCTATGGATACACTAATGGGCAGGATAAATCTTTAAAAATTGAAATTTGGACGATGGATTGCGGCGCCTGGGATAGCAGCCCAAGCCATAACTATTACAAGGCACTTCAACTTACCGGGCATATTAAATGGGTTACCAAAATTGATAAAGCCGAGATTGATACCGCAAAGTGGGAGTTTGGTAACCTGCGCTAGTATTGCTATATATACCAATATTCAGTTTAAGGGGGGTATCATTTGTAGGTAAAAAATAAACTATTTTGTTGATAATCAACTATTTAATTTTTTTAAACTGCTACCCCCCCCCCTTGGATTTTGGGATTAGTTTGGAGGTAGGGATTTTTGAAAGGGGTTTACAAAAGTTTACGCTTTAGGAAAATTTTCTCCGCTAACCCGTAACCCAGGCATTATACGCCTTTGCCACCCATTTGGAAATTCCCTATATCGGGTTATCTTTGCCGTCCAAATTTTTTTAACCTGTTTGCCCCAATAAGGGCAGACCCTAAAACAAGCAGAGAAACATGCTTACACAGTACGAAACAGTATTTATTCTCACTCCTGTGTTATCGGAAGATGACACCAAAAAGTCGATCAGCAATTATGTTGAGCTACTTAAGTCCCAGGGAGCAGAGATTGTTCATCAGGAACATTGGGGGCTCAAAAATTTACGTTACCAAATTGGCAAAAAAAACACCGGCATTTACCATGTGGTGGAGTATAAAGCCAATGGCAAAGCGGTTGATACATTGGAAGTTGCGTTTAGGCGTGATGAAGGTGTGTTGCGTTATTTAACAGTAAGGCTTGATAAGTATGCTGTAAAATATAACGACGACAAGCGCGCCGGTATAGTAGGAAGGAATAAAAAAGTTCAAACCACCGATAAAACCAAGGAGGTAGCAAATGGCAACTAATAACGACCAGATAAAATATTTGACCGCAACCAAAATTGGTTTGATCAAAAAGAAATACTGCCGCTTTAAGAAAAACGGTATTAAGTATATTGACTACAAGGACCCTGACTATTTGTTGAAATTCATTAACGAGCAGGGAAAGATTCTTCCACGCCGTTTGTCAGGCAACTCGTTGAAATATCAACGTAAAATTGGCCAGGCTATCAAGCGTGCGCGCCATATTGCAATTCTGCCTTACGTAGCAGATTTATTAAAATAAATGGTTGAATCCTTAAAAGTTTAAAAAATGGAACTAATACTTATAAAAGATGTGGAAAAACTCGGCTTCGCTGACGACCTGGTAAATGTTCGTCCCGGATTCGGATTAAACTATCTGATACCACAAGGCTTTGCAGTTGTAAAAAGCGACGGCAACCTGGCACAACTTTCAGGCAGAGTAAAGGCCCGCGAAAAACGCGAAGCCAAATTGCTTGAGCAGTTTAATGAAATATCTGCACGCTTAACCAGCGCTACCATTAAAATTGGTGCAAAGGTTGGTACTACCGGTAAAATTTTTGGTAGCGTTTCGGTTTACCACGTGGCCGAAGCTATTAAGAATCAATTACAAGTTGAAGTTGACCGCAGAAAAATAAAGATTACTGAAGGCGAAATTAAGCAACTAGGCACTTATACTGCCGAAGTTGGTTTAGGTTCAAGCCACAAGGTTACTGTTACTTTCGAAGTAGTAGCTGAGTAAGCAATTTATTGAATGTGCGGGTAACCGCATACTGAAATACAGTCCTTGTCGTTTAATGCGGCAAGGACTTTTTTTTAAAGCAAAAATTGACCCACTTTTTAATGCCATCGAGCCATAACATAGTAAAGCTTACCGTTGTGGCGGTGCTATGTACCGTGTGCTCATTGGTCTCAAATGCCCAGCTTAATTATGATTACACAGCGGGCCGTTTCCTGATTAAGGGGAAGGTAGTTGATATGAATAGCCATTCAGCTATACCGCTTGCTAACATCAGGATATTTGGCACTAACCGCGGCCTTACCTGCGATAATGAAGGCAACTTTAATATGTATGTATCGAAAAGAGATACACTTGAGTTTTCATCCACCGGTTATATTGCCAAGGCTTACAGGGTTTCGTCATGGGATTCGTCGCAATATTATACGCTTCAAATTGAGTTAATACATGATTTTATTAAGCTAAAGGAGGTAACTATTTATCCTTTTAAGGATGTGGATGAGTTTAAAAAGGCCTTTGTTGATACCAAGGATTTACGAAAGGACTTTTTGGGTATTGCGCCACCCAAGTATAGCAACATAACCCCTAAGGCCAAGTTCTCGAACCCCATATCCTTTCTATACGACCGGCTTAAAAAGCGCGGCGCAGCAAACCCGGATTTTAAGCCGTAAAATTCTGCCGGGACTTCTAATAACTAAGAGGATTACACAGGGTGATGATATGTATAGAACCCGGTTAGATTAAGTTTTAGTTATTTTACATAAAACCCGGTTTATGAACGCCAAACTGCAACAACAATTTAACGACCTTGAAGAAAGCCGTAAAGCATTGTTTTATGATTTGCGCGGCCAGGATGATACTATTATCAATAAAAAACCATCGGGCGAGGCATGGAGCATTGCGCAGGTTATGGAACACCTGATTATGTCGGAAGAGTTGTCGTTGAAGTATTTGCAGAAGAAGACACTCGATACTTCGAAGGCCCAGGTTGCAGGCATAGGCAGCCATTGGAGGTTTTTTCTTACCCGTACGGTTTTTGTGATGAACATAAAATATAAAGCCCCGAGCCTTATAAACCCACCTGCGAATTTTGTTTCCATAAAACAGTTGGAGGAAAGGTGGAAAGCGGTGCGCAGCGAGACCCTAAAGTTATTGAACCAGTTGCCTGAGGCAGATCTTAAAAAAGAGATTTGGAAACATGCCATTGCAGGCAAAATGAATATTGAGCAGATGCTGGCGTTTTTTGCCATTCACTTTAACCGGCATAGAAAACAGGTTTACCGCACCCTGGAAGAAGTAGTTTTGTAAGTTTTTTTTGCGGCGGGCCGATTACAATTTTTCCGATTTAGAAACGACATCATAATGTAGCGAAAGAGATTGTATGAAGTGAAAAATTCGCTGTAAAAAGCTTAAAAATTATTTCAGGAAAAGATTGTTTGAATAAAACAAAGCAGAGTAGTTTTGCGTTGTATTTCCGGCCAAAAATTTATTTACCTTCCCGCGTAACGTTTTTATTGTATGATGAATAAGTATACTTATAAGACCAGCTTCGGTCTTTTACCCCGGTTTAGTATATTACTGGTAACCCTTTTAGGATTATTTTATAGCTCGCAAGCACAGGCCCAGACTAATGTTTTGAACATAGATATTGTAAGAGACAAATGGGGCGTGCCACATATTTTTGGAAAGACCGATGCCGAAACGGCCTATGGACTGGCCTGGGCAACAAGCGAAGATGATTTTAGAACCGTGCAGCGTATGTTGCTGGCTGTAAAGGGTAAACTGGGAGAGGTTGACGGACAGGGTGGTGCAATACTTGATTTTTTGGCTTTTATTGCCGGTGTAGAAAAAGTAGTTAATGAGTCCTACGACACTGCGTTTTCGGCTGCGTATAAAAAGACGATTGAAGGATATGCTGAGGGGTTAAATGCCTATGCCTCGACACATCAGGGCGAAATATTGCGCAAGGGGGTTTTTCCGGTTACCTCGAAGGATATTATTAAGGAATACGTATTGACCAACGTGCTTCTTACCAGCGTTTACCTTGACATACAGAAAATTTTTACGGGGGACATAAGGTTGTATGAGGAGAACTATCCGCAGGGTTCGAATGCGCTGGCATTTAACCGCAACAGGACTACAGATGGTAAAACCTATTTAGCCGTTAATTCTCATCAACCTTTAGAGGGAATGTTTTCGTGGTACGAAGCCCACATTAACAGTGAGGAGGGATTGAATATGCTGGGAGGAACTTTTCCCGGTGGGTCGAGCATTTTTGTGGGGACTAATCCTAACCTGGGTTGGGCATGTACGCTTAATCACCCCGATATGGATGATGTGTACAAATTGGATATGAACCCGCACAAAAGCCTGCAATACTGGTTTGACAACCACTGGGAAACGTTGGAGGTGCGCAAAAAAACGGTGAAGGTTAAGCTGGGCCCAATACGCTTACCAATTACAAAAACTTTTTACTGGAGCAAATACGGAACCACGCTTGAAAGCCACGGTAATTATTACGCCGTGCGCTTTGCCGCCAATATGGATATTAAAAGTGCCGAGCAGCTTTACCACATGAACAAGGCCAAAAGCTTTAGCGAGTGGCGCAACATTATGCGCATGAACCACATACCGGGCATGAACTTTATGTATGCCGACCGTGCTGATACCATATTTTATGTAAGCGCAGCGCAAATGCCTTACCGTAACCCGGCTTATAATTGGAAAAAGGTATTACCCGGTAATACAGCACAGACCCTTTGGCCCAATCGTTTTCATTCTTTCGATTCTATACCACAAATGCTTAACCCGGGCTGTGGTTATATGGTAAGCACTAATAACTCGTGCTTTGATGTGGCTAAACAGGGATACAATTTAAAGGCTGAAACATACGATCCCACTTTTGGCTATGGCACTGAAAAGAACAACCGTAGCATTATGGCGCATTACATGATTGGTAAAATGGATAGGTTGAGTTACGAGGACTTTAAGCACGTAAAGTTTGACCGTACATTTAATGATAGCATGTACGATTACAACCTTGACAATGTAATATGCATGATGAATTTAAGCCCTGTAAAATATCCGGAGCTGGCCGATGCTATTGAGGTAATAAGGAGCTGGAACCATAAAAGCGACCCGGATAACAAGGAATGCTCTTTAGTTTCGTTCGCGATGTATAATATTATTGATATTATAAGCGCCAAGGGCGATAACTACGAGAATAACCGGTTTAAAGAACGGCAATATGCGGAGGCATTACGAGAGGCAAAGCACCATATGATGCAATACTTTGGTGCGTTGAGAGTGCCGCTGGGCGAAGTACAAAAGCATGTGCGTGGTAATGTGGCATTACCGGTGGGTGGTGTGCCCGAAGTACTTGCCGCTTCTATAACACAGCCCTACAAAAACGGAATGCGTAGAACTTATGTAGGTGACTCGTATATTGAATTGGTGCGTTATTCAAAAGACTCTGTGCAGATAGAATCGGTGAATGCATTTGGTGCCTCGGCTAAACCCGATAGCCCGCATTATACTGACCAGATGCAAATGTTTGTTGACCAAAGGCTAAAGCCGATGACCCTGGATAAAGATGCAATTTACCGCGATGCGGAAAAGATTTATCATCCCGGTAAAGAAAAGGAAGAGAGGGACCGGAGATTGGTGATTAAGTTATAGCCACTAATTTTAGAACTGATACCTGAATCCGCCACTAAGGCCCAGATTGTATTTGTATTTATCCTGCACACCTACTTTTTGCAAGGCCATGTAAAACAAAGACTCAGCAAAGAACACAAAATGCTTTTGCACTATAAACTCGGCACCCGCTGAGGTATAGAAGGAAGCATAGTATCGTTTGGCATGGTTAAGTGAAACATCATAAGTACTGTAATAACTTGAATGCGATAATGAATTAGCAAAAGCCGCAGGGTCCTGGTTGCCGGTAAATTGTGTTTGCGAGGGGAGCAGTCCGCCGGTACCGGTAAAAATATTGAAGGCATTGTTGTACTGATAGTTAAAAGTCTCTTTTAGTTTGATGTGGTTGATAACACCTGCAGCCATGTAAAACCTGAATTTTGGTTTACTGATGGCATAAGCTTTTACACCAATCGGAATTGTTAGTTCGGTAATATTAGAAGAATAGCTGCTTAGCCCGGTGGGGTAAGTAGTTTTGGCATCAAGTACCTTAAAAGATGTTTGAGAGAAGAGGATGGAGTTGGTAATTGCTAAACGCTTAAAAAACATAAAGTCATGAGTTAACCCTACCATGTAGGATGGAGAATGGTCAAACACATCGGCTGCAGTGGCACCGGTTTGATAGCCGAGTGTTGTGCCGGTGATATTAGCTGCTGCACCCACAGAATAAACAAAGAACTTTTTCTTTAATTTCTTCAGGTTGACATCGTCATCATCTTTTTTCTTCATATTATCTTCATCATTTGGGTTACCGGAAGGGAACTCAAAAGCAAGAATGGGGTCCATGGATATCGGGTCTAACAACTTTGCTCTCTCATTGGTGCCGGTGGATTGCGCCAATACTTCGTTTGTATTGGAACCGTTAAGGGTAGTTGAGGCGTTGGCAGTTAGTGCTTCGCTCTTAACATTACTGTCAGATTTTTTTGCTTTGTGATTATGCTTCGTTCGGATACTTAATTCGTTACCCGATTTTGCAAGGACGGTTGTTGTTGGTTTGACCGTTTGCGCTCTCAATGATTTTGCTTTTGAGGCATTGAGGTTTTGGGCAGTTTTAGAAGAAAGCTTTTTATCCGTTGATGAACCACTCGCGGGTTTGGGACTTTGAACGGAATTACCATTACTAGATCCATCATTTTGGTTAGCGCTATTTGCAAGCGGAGTTACATTGTTGGTTGAATTAACATTAGTTGAGTTTATATTCTGAGTAGAAGTCCCGGTATTAAAACCGGTAGGTGTTTCAGTATTGCCGTTTGAAGTTTTGTTCAAAGCCAAAGGAGTGTTCGTGATGCTTTGGTGATTCCCAAATTGATAAAAGCCTAAAATACCGGTAGCCAATAACAGGCACGCTGCTACACCACCAAACCACCACCAAAAGAGTGCCCGTGGTTTGCGGTCTTCATCCAGCATTGATTCCATTTGCTCCCAGGCTTTGGGATCAAAGGGAAACTCCGCACCCCGGAGTTTATCCCGCATCTCTTTATCTGAGTTATTTTCCATATGCAGTTAGATTCACTTTGTTTTGTTCAATAATCATGGCCTGTAAATTTGCACGGGCCTTGGCCAAGTTTGATTTTGATGTTCCTTCATTAATTCCCAATAGTTCGGCTATCTCACCATGATTATAGCCTTCAACCACATACAAGTTAAATACCGCCCGATAAGCTGGGGTAAGCTTGTTTACCAATTCCATTATATCGGCGGCACTCATTTCGCTTACTACATCTGAAGTATCTTCAACATACACCGATTTCTCTATATCGCTGTGCGCGTGGCGCATCTCGCTTCGCAGGTAGTCGATGGCGGTGTTAACCATGATGCGATAAATCCAGGCCTCGAGGTTCCCCCCCCTTTTGCTAAACGATTCGATAGTTTTGAAGACTTTGAAAAACCCCAGGTTCATTATTTCGGTAGCCTGCTCGCGGTGCGATGAATAACGCATGCAGACTCCCATCATCTTACCAAAATAGCGTTCATACAACCGCTTTTGGGCAAGACGCTCGTTTTTTATGCATCCCCTGATGAGTTCTTCTTCCACTTTGCTGAACGAGATATGCATGAAATTAGAGTAAATTGACCAAAACCGGGTTATTAAATCCTTGTGCTATAACATTCATTAATTTGCCGTTACCGGTATTGTGCTAAGCAGGGTTATGTTTTGCAAATTACTGTAATCATATTGGTAGATACCGCTAGTACTGGTCATCAATAAATGTTTGTTATAAGGTATAACATCAAACGAATTGATATTACTGAATTGAGCGATCATGTTTTTGCCTACATTATTGATGTCGCTGGTGTTATAGACTTTAAGCCCGTCCTTCGAATCGCAAATAAACAGGGTTTGAGCATCAACGCCAATTCCTTTGGGGTCGGTCATTGGTACTGTACTCACTAATTGAGGATTGCTAAGGTCGCTGATATCCACTATATCCAATTCGTTTACGTTCACATGGCAAGGAGCATCGCCGCTCAAAGTAAAATAAGCGTAGTGGTCATCAACTACAACCGGGTCGCAAGCCGTAACGTGGCTGTAAATGGAGATATAATTCGGGTTTTGCGGATTTGAGATATCGTAAATGTAAAACCCGGAATTGGAGCCGAGGAAAAGATGACCATTATAAGGGAATATGGTTTCAATGCCTCCGTAAAGAGACCCGGGATTTCGATCGGCTACATGCGTAGGAGAAGTGCCATTGGTTATGTCGTAAACACGCAAGGTTACATTGTCAACTATATACAAAGTATTGCTTACCACTGTAAAACGGGATGTTGAACCACCAATGCCGGGGGTGTTGCTATTAATGTTCGGAGTATTTGCCGAGGTGCCGGCACCTGTCATTGGAGCAACACCGTTATTGAAGTTGTCGTACATTATCATCGGTCTGCCGTTGCTACAATCCTCACTAATCTTTTGAGTGATCATTTTCTTAGTCCAGCTTACAACCACGCCCTGGCTTGAATCGGCGTAATAACCATTGCTGCTACAATTGTAAGGCAGGGCCGACTGAGTTCTGTTAACGAGTGCGATGTTGGTGATGTTGGTGATGTTGAAGGCAAGTAAATCAACATAGCTATCCGCATACAACATATTGCCATTAGTAGCCAGGTCCAGGTTGCCCGGTATGGTTATAAATGCAATGTTTTGAGGGGATGCAGGATTTGTATTATCAATTACGTGAATGCCCTGGTTAATTTCGTTGACTAAAAGATAGTTTCCTTTTATGTAAATCTTACCGGGATTTTTAAGCGGCTGTGCAGGTCCGGTTTTAACTCCGCCGCGCATATCGGCGTAGCTCATATATACGGGCACGTATGTTGCATAGGTCATTGTTTGTGTGCATTTATCCTTTTTGCATGACGAAAAGTTAAAGGCAACGCCTATAAGTACTGCGGCTGCAATGGTTTGACGAAAGTTCATAGTGATATTTTTTGGGGTTGCGAAATTTTGCCTTGATTATGCCTCTGAAACGAGCCGAACACTAAAAGCGTTGCCTTGGGTTCAAAAAAATAATTGGATAAATTTTTTGAGCAGAGGCAACCCCTTTCAACTCCGCCACGTTTTGATGTTAAAAAGGAGGGTAAGCTCCCTATTTTTCATTAAACAAATAACTCATGATCAAGAAAATCCTTTTTGTGTACTGCCTGTTAACAGCCACCAACTACATCTTCGCACAATCGAATATTGAAGACGTGATTTATTTAAAGAATGGCGGCGTAATAAGGGGCAAGGTTATTGACCACGACCCCAGCGGCAAAGTAAAAGTTGAGTTACTGGGCGGTAGTGTATTTGTTTTCCAATCAACCGAAATTGACAGTCTTAAAAAGGAAAATGCCAATAAAAATAAGCTGCGCGAACTGGGCAAGAATCACTTCAGAAAAGACCGTGGCTACAGAAACATGACTGAACTGGCAATCATTTATGGCGTAAACTTTAAGAACGCTCCTACTAATTACGACTACTATAATAGCAACCAGGATGACATTGGACTATCGCTTCAAACAATTAACGGTTACCAGTTTTGGCCCTATTTATTTGTTGGTGCTGGTGTTGGTATTGATCGCTTTATTACATACCAGCAAACCTTCTCTCCATTTTTTGTGCGGGTGTCGAGCGAATTTTTAAAACGTAAAGTTACGCCTTATGTTTATTTAGATGGTGGCTATTCAGTTATGTGGAGGACGCCTTCAACAGCGGATATTACATATAAAAACGAGGGCGGTGCCTATACAGCTATTGGCGGCGGTATTAGAATTTATACCCGTAGCAGAGCATCAGTCATATTAAGCGCCGGTTACAAAATGAATATGAGTACCAGCACATGGTCATATAATTATGATAGTTACAGCTATACAACTCAAAGAACCTACCAGCGGTTTGTAATGAACTTTGGGGTTAGCTTTTAAGCTTTATACTTCTGGTAATTCCCTGCTTCTCTTCAATAGCCAGTATTCCCTCTGTAAGCTCAGAAAGAAGAGCATTGAGTTTTTTTGTTTTTTCGGTGCCCAAAATCTCTTCAAACTGCTTACTAATTACCTGGTTACATCCCTGAAAGTATTCCAAAAAATCGACGCCATTGTTTGACACAGATATAATCTTGGCCCTTGAGTCATTAGGGTCGGACTGCACATCAATAAACCCGTGCGATTCCAAATCAGTAACCATTTTACTCATAGCCTGTTTACTTACCCTGGCACGTTTGGCCAACTCATTATTATTCACCACATCAGTTCCTAAAATGCTGATAAGGCGTAAATGCTCGGGCCTTATGTTTTTCCAGCCGTCCTCCTTCCATTTTTTCTGTGCCCATTCGTTAAAATAGCGGTATGTAATATATATGTGACGGCACATATTGGTCCTTTTGGCCAGCATATACTGCTCAAATTTCTCTTTCCTGCGCTTATCTAACATTTCGTTTAATTTTTTGTTTTTACCGTTTCGCAATGCAAATATAGCACTTAAATTTTTTTTCGTCAACTTATTTGACTATTTCGTCAACTTGGTTTACGTTTGCATCATAAAACAACAAAAGTCATGGCAGAAACTATTGAAGTAGAAAAGAAAAATGGAGCAAAAACGATTATTGTTAGGGTAATTATAGGCATTGTGTTAGCAGTGGTGCTTTACTTTGGCGGCAAAAAAGTATATTATGAATTGCACCATGAAAGTACCGACAATGCTCAAATTGAAGCTACGTTGGTTCCAATCCTTCCGCGTGTTTCGGGATATGTAAAGGCACTTTACCCGCAGGATTATTCTAGTGTTAAGAAAGATTCGTTGCTGGTTGAACTGGATGACGCCGACCTTCAGTTACAATTGGCCGAAATGAAAGCCGACCTTGCCCAAGCTCAAACCGATATTGGTAACGCAAATGCCTCCATTCGCAACGCCGGCGCATCTGTTACCGAAACTCAATCTAATTTAACCGTAGCCGAAACGCGGAAAGAAAAGGCGCATACCGATTATACCCGCGACCTGGCCCTTTATAAGGATGGCGCAATAACAAAAAAACAATTAGATGATTCAAAGGCGAATGTAGATATAGCCGACAGACAATATGAGGCTACCAAAAATGACATTAATGTTGCCGAAACACGAACCGGTATAAGCCAGGCACAATTAAATAAAGCAGATGCTATAATAAAATTTAAGCAAATCGCGATTGATCAACAATTGCTTAAAATAAGCTACACAAAAATTTACGCTACCAGCAACGGACAAATAGGTAGAAGAAATGTAGACGTTGGCCAATATGTACAGGCCGGCACTCCGCTCTTTACAATTATTGATGACGAAGATTATTGGGTAGTAGCCAATTTTAAGGAAACTCAAATACACCATATGAAACTGGGTGATGATGTAGAAATTAAGATTGACGCTTACCCGGATTTAGTATTGAAAGGAAAAATTATCTCTTTTTCTGACGCTACCGGTGCCAAGTTTTCGTTGTTACCTCCTGATAACGCAACCGGAAACTTTGTGAAAGTTACACAGCGCATACCGGTTAAAATTAAGATTGAAGATATAGCGAAGTATAAAGATAAGCTACATGCAGGTATGAGTTTAGATGTATCGGTAGCTTATTAATCCTTTTAAAGGGAAACACATGAAGAGTTTTGTAAAAATAATAATAGTCTTTACCACCATATCGGCGGCTATTATGGAGTTGATTGATACCTCCATAGTAAACGTTGCGCTGAATAATATGGCCGGTAACCTTGGTTGTACTATTGAGGATATTAGTTGGGTGATAACCGCATATGCAATTGCCAACGTTATCATTATACCCATGACCAGTTTTTTGGCAGCTTATTTTGGAAGAAAGAATTATTACCTCTATTCAATTATCATATTCACCATCGCCTCGTTTATGTGCGGTAACTCAACCACACTATGGGAAATAGTATTGTGGAGGTTTGTACAAGGAATTGGTGGAGGAGCGTTGCTTTCAACCAGCCAGGCTATTTTATTTGATACGTTTACCATTGAGCAGAGAGGAACGGCATCAGCCATATTTGGGATGGGAATAGTTGTAGGGCCAACCTTAGGCCCAACTGTTGGCGGATTGCTAATAGATAATTACAGCTGGCCCCTTATTTTCAACATTAATATTCCTTTCGGCATTCTGGCCGCTACGCTTACTTATTTCTTTATTGAAGATTCTGTCCATCATACTGAAAAACCCAAGATTGATTGGGGAGGCATACTATTACTGGCCGTAGGTGTAGGTTCGCTGCAATACGTTTTAGAGAGAGGACAAACCAACGACTGGTTTGAGAATGAAGGCATCCGGATATTCGCTATAGCAGCCGCCATTGGTGTTATTGGTTTCATTATTTGGGAGCTGCGGCAAAAGCAACCGGTGGTTAATCTAAGGCTATTAAAAGATACTAACCTCACATTTACAACCATGCTTACGTTTATTTCGGGCGTGTCGTTGTATACTTCGGTATTCATTTATCCGCTTTTATTGCAGCGGGTGTTAGGGTACACTCCTACCATGGTAGGTATGTCGTTAATACCAGGTGCCGTAGGTTCGTTGCTGGTTATGCCCATAGTTGGCCGGCGACTTCAAAATGGCGACTCGCCCAAAATCTATATCTTTTTTGGCTTCTCAATTCTCATTCTGTATGGCGTACTGCTTTATAGGGCCAGCGATATTAATAGTACGCTGAGCGATTATACACTGCCCTTAATTGTGCGAAGTGTAGGTATATCGATGGCGATGGTAACCTTAACCAACCAAGCGGTAGCGGGACTTAAACCCAAAGATATTCCGCAGGGCATTGCGCTGAATAATATGATGAGACAATTGGGTGGGGCATTTGGTATTGCGTTTATGAATATTTATGTCGATCAACGTTACGCGATACATAGAAATGAATTGATTTCGAATATTACAGCCGGCTCAGCAAATTTTATGGCGCGGAATAGCGCACTTGTAAATGGAGTTGGTTCAAAACTGGCAGTGGGCGCCAATGCGCAACAAACGGCATATAAGTTACTTGATTACAGTGTTGACAAGCAGGCGTATTTACTAACGTACCTTGACGGATTCTTGTTTTCGGTGCTGTTCATTTTGGCAGTGTTTCCGCTAATTCCATTTTTGAAGAATAAGAAGTTAGATGCAGCTACGCAAAAGGCAGTGGCTGAATCATCGCATTAAAATAAACTGAATAAGAAAATAGAAATAAACCTTTTAAAGATGAAGACCAGAAAATTTTTGTTGGCACTTGTTGTAGCCTTTTTAGCAACCGGAATGGTAAGCGCACAAGCAAGCACATATGATATACCTGAGCAACTGAGCAACCTTATTAAAAAGGCATTTGATAATTACCCTAAACTAAAAGAAGGCGATGCGCTTATTAGAATGAGCCAAAGCCAGCGCGACCTTGCTAAAGCCGGCTATATGCCTACACTGGATGGAGAAGCAAGCTACCGGTATGGAAAACCGACGCCGGAGTTGAGCATTCCGGGCATGGGTTCATTTGCTTTTTTTCCGGCCAATAATTATGATTTTCATTTAGGAGCTACTTTACCTATTTGGGATTTTGGCCGTACCCAGGCTAACGTTCAAAAAACGTTGGTACAAATTCAAACTTCAAAAGATAACCTGGAGAATAATAAGCAGACGCTTGCCTACCAGGTAGCCGAATTATACTGCGCCATTATTTTTTATAATAAGAGTGTTGCGGTTCAAAAAGAGCAGGTGCAGCTTTTAGAGGAGAATGAAAAGATAATTAACGACCGGGTTAAAGATGGCGACGCTTTGAAATTTGATTTGCTATCGACACAAGTAAGAAAAAACGGCGCGCAAAATCAATTGATCGATTTACAGAATAACCTCAAAAAGGATTACCAGTTTTTAGATATGCTTACCGCGCAACAAGGCGAAGGCTATATTACCCGAAGCGATATTACTTTCAATACTGCCGGGCATGATGAAGTTTCGACTGACCATAATTACGACCTGGTAATTATGAATGACCAGCTTAAATCATCGCAACTTGACATTAAAGTGGCAAGAAATAACTGGATGCCGAGTTTGGTTGCCCAGGGAAAATTAGGTTATGCTGACGGGTATATTCCTGATGTAAACAAGCTATTGCTTTTTGGTTCTGTAGGCGTTGGGTTAAGTATCCCAATTTATGGCGCCGACCGGCCGAACTATAGAATTAAGATTGCCAAAATAAATATTGAAGCAGCCAGGTATAATATTGAAGCTTCTAAAATGAATTTGGATAAAGACGTTGCGCAGGCCAAAAGCGATTTAGTAGCTACCGCTACTAAATTGAAAAATTACGACATACAAGTAGAGCAGGCTAAAGAAGCCTTAAATCTGGCCAACATACGGTATAAGGCCGGTGTTATTACCAACCTCGAAATGCTATCGGCACAAACAGATTTACAAAATGCTGAATTGGGGAAAATACAATTAGAGTTCCAGGTGCTGCTTTCAACATTAACAATCAATAAATTGGGTGGAACAAAATTCTGGTAAGATTTTATCGCCCGGGTTAAGTTCTTTTGGGTTGAGTTACAGCGGAGTCATTATTAATGGCCCCGCTTTGTTTTAAGGGGTTTAACTTTATGGCGTAATATTTGTTATATTGGGTAACAGAAGTAAAGCACTTTCCAAAATACAAATTCCCTCCTATGAAAAGCTACGACACGTTATCTGAGGCCATTACTGATTTAAAGGCGAGAGGATTTGATATGGATTTCAACCTGCGCGAAACTCAAATAGAGTGCACAATTACCGGTAGAAAACTTTCGCCCAACGAGTTTGAAATAACAGAGGTATATCGATTTGAAGGTGACACTGATCCCGGTGACGAAATGGTGCTCTACGCAATTGAGTCAAGGGATGGGTTAAAGGGCACATTAATGAATGCCTATGGTGCATATTCAAATACCATGTCAAACGAATTGATTGGAAAGTTGACGGTCCATCATTCTTCATAGGTCCATATTTTGCAAATAATATTATGTTTGGTGTCAATTAAGCAATGATACCAGGATTTAGAAATTTACCACTTAGCGCCAGACTTTTATTGATGGGTGCTATGTTCTTATTCAACTATCTTCTTTTCCCAACAGTAGCCGCTTTATTTGTTCTCCCTTTTTACGGAATGGATAAACTAACCGGCGTGTTAAATGGCAAGTTTGTAACCGAAACCGACAAGTATATCTTTTTATTTGTTCAGGGTGCCGCCTCGTTGGGGGCTTTTGGTTTTACCTCGCTTTTAATGAGCCAACTGGAAACCAGATTTGTTGTAAAAAGACTTGCATTAGGGATAAGGCCCGGACTTAAACTAATTTTGATTGCCGTTTTTAGCATTATCGCTGCCCAGGCCTTTATTCAATTTTTGGTAGAAATAAATCAAAAGATTCCATTGCCTACGGCACTGAATTTTTTGGCTGAGCAAGGAAAGCATGAGGAGGAAATTATGCAGGCACTTATGAAAGGAAGTTCGTTCAAATTGTTCCTTTGTAATTCGGTGGTTCTCGCAATGGTTCCTGCAATTGGGGAAGAGCTTTTCTTCCGTGGGCTTATTTTAGGCGAGTTGCTTAAAGCCAGGATAAGCCCAATAGTTGCCATTCTGGTAACAGGCTTTCTGTTTTCAATTGCACATGCTGAGTACGACAACGTTTTGGCTATCTGGGTTTTGGGTTCGTTTTTGGGTTACCTATATTATGTTTCGGGTAGCTTATGGTTATCGGTTATTGCACACTTCACCAATAATTTTTTATTGATACTTTTAAAGTATCTTTATAATATCGGTTTTATAAAGGCCGATATTGCTGAAGCTGATATGCCCTTGTATGCAACTCTCGTTTCAATCGTCCTGTTTTTACTTTGCCTTTTTGCGCTCAATAAGTGGCGCAGGCCAGTTGATTTTGAATTAGGTGATCCGGAATTAATTAACGAAGAAAACTATTCAGAATGAAAACACTTTTAACACGCACGGCCTCGGGGATTGTTTTTGTAGTACTTATGGTTGGTGCCATTTTATGGTGTCCATATTCATTTGCGGCGCTATTCAGCATTATACTTGTTGGTACGCTGAACGAGTATTTTAATATAACCGCGGGCAAACGGGAAACGGGTAGTGCCAAAGTTTCGGCCAAATGGCTGGTAATTGTGTTGAGCCTTATAGTTTATCTGCGTTCATGGCTTTTATCCTCACCACCTGCTGCAGGCCTGCCAGATATGGACCATTTGGCAATTGCCTTTTTCCAGGTTTTAATGCGCCTGCGCGATACTAACCTCCCGATGAACGCGCTGGTGCCGGGGCTTGTTTTTGTAGTTTTTGCATACGAACTCTTTACTAAATCTGAAAATCCTTTTGCCAATATTGGATGGAATGTAACTGCGATATTTTGGATACTTGTGCCGCTTATATTGACTAACCAATTGTATTTTCAACACGGGGGTGCTTTTTTGATAGCCATGTTTGCCCTGATATGGATTTACGATTCTGCCAGTTATGCCTGCGGTTCGTTGCTTGGAAAGCATCCCATGTTTGCCAGAATTTCGCCCAAAAAGACGGTAGAAGGCCTTATAGGAGGTGTTATTTTTACCTGCCTTTTTGCTTACTTTTTTAACAGATGCCCTGAGCTTGGCATATATTCAAACCTGGAGTGGATTGCCATTGCTTTGGTAGTTATTGTATCGGCCACTTTTGGTGATTTAGTGGAGAGTTTATTGAAAAGAAGCCTCGATATTAAGGATTCGGGTAGTATTATGCCCGGCCACGGGGGTTTTTTAGACCGTTTTGATGCCTATCTTTTTGCTGTTCCCTTCGTGTTTGCCACGCTTTGGATGATTGGCCAGGCACGCAACATGATGCTTATTTTTGACTACTTAAACAAGTAAGTGTTGGTGACTAGATCACCTAAGAGTGCCCTGTATTAGCACTTTTGAGTAAATTTCGCTTAACTTAGCCCCCCTAAGTTAAAACCACCATTAACTAATGAAGAGAAAAATTAAGATTCATAAAGAAGGCCACAAAATACTTTTGGTGTCCGGAATCGTTCTCCTTCTCATCAACTTAAGCCTTGCTTACTTCTTCCGTAGCCTGATGGTATATTACATAGCCGGGGGCGTTTCAATTTTTATTATCCTGGCCTTTGCCTCATTTTTTCGTATCCCTTATCGCAAGTTTAATACCAGTGATAATCAAATTATTGCACCAGCCGATGGAAGGGTGGTGGTAATTGAAGAGGTTCAGGAACAAGAGTATTTTGGCGATAAGCGAATTCAGGTTTCCATTTTTATGTCACCTGCTAACGTGCACGTTAACCGCAACCCTATTAGCGGAGTAGTAAAGTATCAAAAATACCACCCTGGCACTTACCTGGTAGCCTGGCACCCTAAGTCATCCGAAAAGAATGAACGTAACACGGTGGTTATTGAGCACGAGGATACCGGCATGGAAATCCTGATACGCCAGATAGCCGGTAAGTTAGCGCGCAAAATACGTTGGTATTTAAATGAAGGCGATGAGGTTACGCAGAACGCAGAAATGGGATTTATCAAATTCGGTTCGCGGGTTGACTTATTCTTACCTGTAGGTACTAAAATTGAAGTAGGCCTTAAACAAAAAGTAAAAGGAGGCATGACGGTTATTGGCACTCTGCCTGATGGAGATGAGTAACAAAATCAATACTATCATATTTTAAAACCCGGCAAAAGCCGGGTTTTTTATTTTCAGAATAACCATTATTCAGTTGCTTTCCTGCTCTCCAAAATTTGCTTACTTTTCATATTCAAACAGAGGGACATTGGCATTTTTAATTGCTTCAGTTCCTGCGAAATAAAATGCTATGCAAAGAACTATCTATCCCCTCGTTGTTTTATTCCTATTAGCATTTAATCTGAACGCCCAACAAGTAGAATATCATCATGACAGGTTACTGCCCGCTGAAAACCTGGTGCCATTTTTTCAACAGGCCAGTGAAGAGTTTCAGGTACCTGTTGAAATATTAATGGGAGTTGGATATGTTGAGTCGCACTGGAGACAACGCATACCGGATGAGGGGGACCGTCACATGCCACCTTCGTTTGGTGTGATGGGTTTGCGCAACGATGCGCACTTTGGTTATAGTCTTGAAAAAGCCGCTCATCTAATTCACCAACCGGTTAGCACTTTAAAGGATAATACGTTTCAGAATATTCGGGGAGCTGCTGCTTATCTGAATTTGCTGGCCCATACTGTAGATGTTGCCGATCGCCCGAATGAAGACCTTGCCTCGTGGGACAAAGTGCTCGAAAAATATTCAGGCATTTCGCAGCCCGATATTTCACCCATTTACGGCGACCAGATTTTTGATATTTTAATAAAAGGTTGCCAATCGGTGCACATTCAAATCCCTGCTAAGCCAATCAATCGCCATAGTTCGAGTGGTGAGCAGCCATCTCCCGGCCATGGTAACTCTCAGCACCCTTCAACTCCCGATTACCCCTCTGCATTTTGGGTGCCGGCCAGTACCTCAAACTACACCTCCTCAAGTCGAACTACCAGTTATCCAATCAACCTGATTGTGATGCATGATATGGAGGGCAGTTACGCCAGCTCGATTTCATGGTTTCAGGATCCTTCAGCTGCGGCCTGCGCACATTATTTAATTCGTAGCAGCGATGGGCAGGTAACGCAAATGGTGCAGGAAAAAGATGTGGCCTGGCACTGTGGTAACTGGGATTATAATACCCGTTCAATTGGCATTGAGCAGGAAGGATATTATAACGATCCTTCGTATTACACGTCAAACCTATATACTTCGGCCGCATCGCTGTGCGCTTATATCTGCAACAAGTATTCCATTCCTAAAACCCGCCAATACATTATTGGGCATGACCAGGTACCCGATCCGAACGACTCAACTTTGTGGGGCGGAGCCAATCAACACCAGGACCCCGGTGGCTTTTATAAATGGAGAACGCTGATCGAACTTACCAG